>NZ_CP121110.1:2970000-3272500 GCF_029625315.1 Flavobacterium ginsengisoli | reverse complement strand
TATTGTTTAATAGTGTTTTCGGCATTTTTATAATCGCCTAAAATCGTGTACAAATTGCCTAGCGGCTTCAGGCAGAATTCAGTAATATCATAGTTTTTTAATTTGTTTTTCTGATAAATCATCCAAGCTTTTTCATAGCTTTTTATAGCATCCAAAGTCTGCCCAAACTGATTTTCATAATACGCTTTGTTGCAATTTAAAATTACAATTGCCAGTAATTCTTCTTTGGTTTTGGGTTTAGCGCTTTTCCAGAAATCAGTTTCAATACTTCTTAAATTTTGTAACGCTTCCACGGAAGGATTTGCGGTAAAACTATCCACAGCATTATATATTTTATCTTCCTGACTTTGTCCGAAAACATTCAGATTCAGCAAAAGAAGGATAAAACCATATAAGTGATGTAAGTTCATATTAAGCTTTTTTTATTTCGCAGAGATGCACAAAGATTTTTTCGCAGAGATTCGCAAAAGAAAAAGACTTTGTGTCTCTCTGTGTAACCTTTGTGTCTTTCTGTGGTATAATCTTTAAAACTTCCAAATCCCATAAACCTGAAAATAATTAAAATTCTGTTCAAAATTAATCACATAACGAGCGCCTAAACTTGGTCCGATTCTGGCAAAACCCGCTGTTAAATCAAATAAAAGTCCAGCTTTGACATCTGTAAAATTATTCTTTATGGTATTTGAATTCGTTGTTGAACTGATTAAAGAATTTCCCTTATCGCCTTCATAAGTATCGACTGTGATCGTCTGATTTTGTTCTGAATAAACATTGATATTTGCCTGAATTCCTGCTCCAACTCCGATATAATTATTGATGTTGTAGCGAATTAAAACTGGAATTTCCCAATTGATATTTTTATTTTCAGTTGCAGTTGTGGTCCGCACCAATTGCCTTGTTCCGTTGGCATTTGTATTAAATTCTTCGGAGACATTTACTTCACTATTATATTTGTTTAAAGCATTTTCCCATTCTACCTGCCAATAAAAGCGATACGATTTAAAAGGCGAAAGCGTAGCACCGACAAAATAACTGGTCGATTTATCTAAATCGGGATAAAAATTATAACCCGCTTTTGCTCCAATCGAAATTCGGGCAAGAATCGGGTAGTAGCATAATTGGTAATGATGGGGTCGTTTTTATCAAAAATAATCGCAGTTCGGCTTTTGGTTTTTACTTTATGAAAATCTTCGCCAAATTTCATGGAGTATTTTACAAAACCTTTTGTAGAATCTTTTTCCTGTACATTTTTTTGTTCGCTTCCTGGCAGATAAATATTCTTAAAAGTAAATATGATTTGTTTTGATTTAATAATCGTATCGAGACAGCTTACAGTTGGTTCTTCTCCTTTTGGGCAAATTGGACATTCGGGATACATACTTTCAATCTGAAAAGTTTTTTTGTCAAACATCTCCGGAACATCGGTTTCTAGACGAATTTTTCTCGCGGGACCTTCACCATTATTCTGAAAGCGCGTTTTAAAATTTACTCTTTTAAAACGAACCAATCTGTAATTCATAAAACTTCCGTTAGAACCCATTTTGTTTGGATCATGAGAAGTCACAATTTCCATTTCCAGATTTTTCACTTTATGGTTTTTATAACTTCTATTCGGCACAAAAATACCACGCATTGTAACTGTTGCGCTGGTATCTTTTATCATTTCGGGAGTAGTTTTGAAAGTATAAAAAACATTTCGGGTTTCTCCAGGATTTGCATCATCAAATTCTAAAATCGAAACATTATGATACGTTTTATTGGCATCTAAAAGAGAAGCATCTAAATCTTCTTCGGTTGTAGTATTTCGGTATTTTTTGGTTTTGAAATTCCCTTCGGCGGAAGCCAGAAAAGTATTCGAATCATTTAAATCATCAACCGCAGCGACCAAGTTTTCTTTTACTTCACGTTCGCCCGCATAAGTTCTGAAATCGCTTAACTCGAAATTATTGTGTTTGAATTGCTTTTCATTATAAAACAAATAAAGCTTTCCGTTTGAAACATAATTTTCCAGATTTTGATAACTCACAACGACTACCATTTCCTGTTCTGGAATAGGATCACAGTTTTTAATAATTGCAAAACCGTTTTGGTCGGCAATAGAAGCAATGTCTTTATAATTGGTGTCAGTAATGTCATTTACCGCTACTTTTTTAGGGCGAGTTGCTGGAGGTTTTCCGTTATCGTAATTATTGGTTACAGCAAGTCTTGTGGTATAAGTGCCTTTGTTTTTATAAACATGTTTAGGTTCGGCTTCTTTACTGTAATGTCCGTCTCCCAATTCCCATAAATAAGAATAACTTGGTTTTGGAGCACCTGCAATCGGAATCAAAGGCGGCGTTTCGGGTTTAAAAGAAACCTGATTTCCGTTTTGGATAAAAACTATATTAGCTCTTCGCGTTATGGTGTCTTTCACTTTGGTTTGTCCTATTGCGAGAATAGAAAATAGAATAAAGAAAATAGACAGTTGTGGTTTCATAACTAGATAGTTTTGAGGTTTAAAAATTTCTGAATGAAATCTCAAACAAGATTAAATGTAAAAAAAAGTGATGAGCAAATCACCACTTTTTCTTAAAAAAAACATTTGTAAGCTACTGTATGGCATTAATTGCCGCAATCAGTTGAGCTTCGGTACCGACTGTTGTTTCGGATAAATTAAATTCGTAAACCGCATTGGCAGAAATTGTCACTCCTTTTATCGCATAACGCCAGTTACCATTATCTTCAGTAGCAAAAATGATATGGCATGCTAATCCAATCGGAATTTGCCCATAATGCTCGCTAAATAGACCTTCAGCAGTAAACGTATCCAACTTAGCAAGAGCATTTGTGCCTTCTCCATCATAAGAAAGATAAACAGCACTGTTTGTATTATTGTATCCATCTGGTACATCTACCAAAAGAGTTGTTTTTGGTCTTGGATCGCTGTAAAAACGATCTACGTTTGTCCATCCAAAGTTTCCAAAAGTCACATAGTAATTGTTTCCTTCGCCTTGTACACCACCTTTTCCGCCAGTTCCATCAGCATTTGCTTTTGCTTCTCTCCAGGCCAATTCGCCATCTTCATCAATAACTCCAGTCCATAAAGTCATTAAATTATCAAGACCATTAGTCAATGCCGTCGGAACAATCATGTTCATACTGCATGAAGTTTGTAATTCGACTCCCCCCTGAGTTGCTTTGATGAAGAATTCTCCTCCAGAAATTAAAAGATTTTTCTTTCCATCTGCTGTAATTCCCATAGTTGGTTTATTGGTTACCAGCATATTTCCTTTGTCAAAAAGTTCAATGTATTCTATATCGACTTGTCCTGTTACGGGATTTCCATTTTTGGTTAAGCAATCTCCGTTAATAGTAAGCTTTACACCATTTGCAGAAGTTAGGGTTACAGCTCCAGTTCCCGCTGTTATGGTAAAATTTTGCGTGTTTCTTTTTACGCCTTTTTCGCTAATGCTTTTAAATGCTTGCAGAAGTTGGCGGCGAAAGTTTGATATCTTCTCCATCACTATTATCGCAGCTTGTAAAAGCTGCCATTGCTACTATTAAAAGTCCGATTTTTCTAAAATTTGTTTTCATAATTTCTAGTTTTTTATAAATCTGTTCTGAATCTTTTCAGAGGATTTTCAGATTTGGTTAATTAATTTCAATCTTAAATCAATTTGGGTTTGATTTTGTTACCCTTGGTTTGAAAAAATATTTTTGAAGGCTTTTATACTGCTATATAAGCTGACTTTAAAATTTGTTACCCCTTAGATAGAAATGCATTTGTCTTCAAAAAGATTTCCGTCTTCGTCAACAGCAACCAAAATGTCTTTTTTGCGAGAGAATTTTAGAATAAGATAAATCCAGACAATTGCCCAAAAACCAAAAGTGATGATGCTGAGAAATAAATGAAAAGTATGATTGATGGTTTTCTTTTCTTTAGACAAAACCACATAAGGCAGTTTCTCATTTTGTTCTGTAATTACAAAGCCGCTGCGAGTTTTGGCGACGATTATTTCGTAAAATCGATCTAGGTTTTTTTCAGTAATAAATTGGTAACTTTCCATTTCTTTTAATTTTTTAAAGGTTTTTAAAAGACTTTTATTTAGATATATACAATTGATTGTAATATTGTTACCTCGTATTTTTAAAAATTTCTAAGATTCTTTTTTTAAATTAGCTGTAAAATGTTTTTTTATGGATCAAAATAGAATTCATCCTGATCAAAAATATATCGACGGACTTGCTGCAAATGATTCGGTAGTAATTGAAATGATATATAAAAAGTTTGCGCCCAAAGTCGTTCAGTTTATAACCAATAACTCCGGAGATAAAGACCAAGCGCAGGATGTGATTCAGGAAATCATGATTTTGCTTTTTAATCAGGCGAAAGCCGGTAAACTTCAATTAACCTGTCCGTTTGATGCTTATTTTTTCTTGTTATGCAAAAGAAAGTGGCTTAACGAACTGAAAAATTCTGCGAATAAAGGGGTAACAATTTATGAGAATGTGGTATCTATCAATGAATCTGCTCACGAATTGGTTGCACAAGCCGAAGAATTTGATGAAAAACAGAAGCTTTTTGATTCGATGTTTCAGAAACTGGGAGAGAAATGCCAAGAAGTTCTGAAGCTCAGCTTTTCTCTAAAATCGATGGAAGAAGTGGCTCAAAAACTCAATGTGACGTATGGTTATGTCCGAAAAAGAAATCGTTATGTGTAGGACAGCTGACGCAGTGGATTCAGGAAGCGAAAAATTTTAACTCTTTAAAAAACAATTAATCATGAACGAAGAACGCTATATATTATTTGACCAATATCTTCAAGGCGAACTGAACGTTGATGAAAAAAACAATTTCGAGAAACAGTTATCTGAGGATTCTGAATTAGCTTCGGAGTTTGAAAGTTTCAAAGAAATACATTTTCAGCTGGAAAATAAATTCGGAATAGAACAACAGCGCGAAGTTTTTGAAGAAAACCTGACTAAAATTTCGAATAAATATTTCAATAAAAAGAAAAATAAAGTGGCTTCGCTTAAGCCTTGGTATTTTGCCGTTGCAAGCATCAATAATCATTATGTTTGGATTGTTTTTCTTTGATTATAAACATTATCCGAATTTTGATGATTACAACCACCCAGAAAGTGCTTATTTTACAGAAAGAGGAGTATCTGAAGCAATTTTAAAACAAGCTGAGAATAATTTCAACGGAAAAAGATATGAAACCGCTATTCCGATTTTTGAAATGATTTTGAAAGAAAACAACTCAGACGAAATAAAATACTTTTATGCAGTTTCGTTGTTGCAAGTTGACAAATACGTAAAAGCGGAAACGATTTTTAAAGAATTAGAAGCTGGAAATTCTGTTTATAAAGAAAAAGCAAAATGGAATCTGGCGTTGTCGAAGCTAAAACAAGGAAAATATAACGAATGTAAAGCCATTTTACAGACCATTTCGCAAGACTACGAAGACTATGATGATGTAGAACAACTTTTGGAAGAATTGGAATAATTTTTAATTATTAAGAAAAATTTTATCTCTTTACGGAAAACCTCAATCGAATTTGGAATTTTAGTTCTAAATTCGATTTTCTTTTTTAAGAATTAACCCAAAAACAATTTAACCAAGCTATATAAACCCAAAATGAAAAAAGTTGCCCTACTATTTTTACTTGTTTGTTCGCAAACCATTTTTAGTTTCAATAAAATTACTGAGACTGAAAAGTTGGCCGCGACTTGTAAAGTTTGGGGTTTCTTGAAATATTATCATCCAAAGGTTGCTAACGGACAGACAGATTGGGATAAACAGCTTTTAGAAAAACTGCCTTTAATAGATAAAGCACAAACGAAAGAAGAGTTTTCATTAATCTTAGAAAATTGGATTGATGATTTGGGTGCAGTAGAAGAAATCGCACCAATTGCAATACCAAAAGACGTTAAGTTCTTTGATAAGAATTTTGATTTGAGTTGGTTTAATAACAAACTGTTCTCTAAAAAGCTTTCGAAGAAATTAAAATTTATTGAAGAAAATAGATTCCAAACTGATGAAGAAATTGGACCTGGATACAATCCTTTAAAAAATGGAAACTACTTTAAGCTAAACTATGAAGATAAGAACTCAAGAGTTTTATGGTTTTTTATGTATTGGAATTTAGTAGAATACTTTTTTCCATACAAATATATAATGGATCAAAAATGGGATTTGACTTTAAATGAGTCTATTCCAGCTGTTCTTAATGTAAAGGGCGAAGATGATTTTTACAAAGTGATTAGAAAAGTATCGACAAAACTAAACGATAGTCACGTTGAGTTTGCTCTTTATAAGAATAGTATTTTTGATGAAAGCAGAAGATTTTTTCCAGCTGACTGTAAAATAATTGATAATAAGATGGTAATTACCGAAATACTGGCAGACAGTTTGGCTCAAGCTGATGATATAAAGGTCGGAGATGTAATTACAAAAGTAAATAATAAGACAATTGCTGAACTTACTTCAGAATATAGAGATTTATGTACAGCCTCAAATGAACCTGTATTTCTAAATAAAGCCGTGAGAAAAATTTTAACGGGCTATTCAGATAGTGTTGAAATTGAGTTTTTAAAAGATGGCAAGTTAATTTCAAAATCAATGAGATGGTATAATTATCACGATTCTCATAGAAATGAATTTAAAAAAGGAGCTCAAAAGAAAAAGGAAAGATTTAAACTCTTAGATAATAATATTGGATATGTAGATATGGGTGTTATTAAACCTAAAAACATTCCTGATATGATTGAAGCGCTCAAATCGACAAAAGCAATAGTTTTTGATATGCGAAATTATCCGAATGGAACGTATTATGAGATTGCTAATTTTTTAAATGCTCACGAAGAAAAATTTGCGATTTACACTCATCCAGACTTTAGTTATCCAGGAAAATTTAAATGGACAAAAGGATCAACATGCGGTTCTGAAAACAAAGATAATTATAAAGGAAAAGTTATTGTTTTGCTTAACGAAGAATCGATGAGTCAAGCAGAATGGACAGCAATGTGTTTTCAAACTGCAGGTAATACCACAATAATAGGAAGTCAGACTGCGGGAGCAGATGGAAATGTGACTGAGCTTGATTTTGCAACATTTCATACAAGATATACTGGAGTTGGCGTTTATTATCCTGATGGCAGAGAAACGCAGCGTGTAGGAATTGTACCCGATATTGAAATAAAACCAACAATTTTAGGTATTCAGCAAGGCAAAGACGAAGTTTTGGAACGGGCTTTGCTATATGTTGAAACAGGTAAATAAAACCTCGTTTGTCATACTGAAGAACGAGGGGTCGCACTAGCTGATCGAGAGAAAAAATGGGGGTTTTCTTTTCGAAGCTTCTTGTGAGGCCCTTTGTTCTTCAGAATAACAAAAATTAGGTGATTATTGTTCTGGCCTTTGTCAAAGTTCTAAGTCTTGACAAAGGTTTTTCTTTTTTAAAAGGGGCATAAAACGAGAAAAATCCGTTTAGATCAGCGTTTTTACGAAAGTGAATCCGTTTCATTCGCCTACCAAATCACACCGAATTGCTATTCTTTTAATATTGTCGTAATTTTGGCGTTTTAAAATTATAGTCTTGAATTCAACACCAATTATTACCGATACCCACACCCATTTATATTCTGAAGAATTTGATCAGGATCGCGATGCCATGATTCAGCGCGCTATTGATGCAGGAGTTACACGTTTTTTTATTCCCGCGATTGATGCTGCAGCCACGCAATCTATGTATGATTTAGAGAAAAATTATCCAGAAAATATATTTCTAATGATGGGTTTGCATCCCACTTATGTGAAAGATAATTATCTGGAAGAATTGGCACATGTTGAAAACGAACTGTCCAAAAGAAAATTCTATGCAGTTGGCGAAATCGGAATCGATTTGTATTGGGATAAAACGCATTTAAAAGAACAGCAAATTGCTTTTAAAAGACAAATTCAGTTGGCAAAACAATACAAATTGCCAATCGTAATTCATTGCAGAGAAGCCTTTGATGAAATTTTTGAAGTATTAGAAGAAGAAAAATCTGAAGATTTATTTGGGATTTTTCATTGTTTTTCCGGAACTTTAGAACAAGCAGAGCGTGCGATTTCTTACAAAATGAAATTAGGAATTGGCGGTGTTGTAACGTTTAAAAACGGAAAAATCGATCAGTTTTTAAACCAAATCGATTTAAAGCGCATCGTTTTGGAGACAGATTCTCCATATTTAGCACCAATTCCGTATAGAGGAAAAAGAAATGAAAGTAGTTATTTAGTCAACGTTATTGCTAAGTTAAGCGACATTTATGGAGTTTCTGCAGAAGAAATTGCCAAGATTACGACTCAAAATTCAAAGGACGTTTTTGGGATTTAACCCAGACCTTACAAAACTTTAATTTTTTTTTGTTCTTTTGCCCACTTAAACCCAAATAAATAATGCAGAGATTTGATGCCATTCGACCGTTTTATGATTCCGAAATAAATGAAGCACTTCATGGTGTTGTCAATCATCCGATGATGAAAACCATGATGAACTTTACTTTTCCGGATGTAGAAGATGAGGTTTGGAAGGAACAATTGAAGAAAACACATTCTATTCGTGATTTTCAATGCAACTTTATTTACAATACTATCCAGAAAGTTTTAGAAAAAAGCTCTGAAGGTCTTACAACTTCAGGTTTTGAAAAGCTAGAACCAAATACTTCTTATTTGTTTATCTCAAATCATAGAGATATTCTTCTCGATACTACATTACTGAATGTTTGTTTATTCGAACATGGTTTGGTAATGACTGCTTCGGCAATTGGTGACAATTTGGTTAAGAAAGCTTTCTTGGCAACTTTAGCAAAATTAAATAGAAACTTTTTGGTTTTAAGAGGTCTGACGCCTCGTGAAATGCTCGCAAAGTTCAAAATTATTGTCTGAATATATGGGACAATTATTGCTTCGCGAAAATCGTTCGGTTTGGATTGCACAAAGAGAGGGAAGAACAAAAGATGGAAACGACGAAACCAATCCAGGAGTTTTAAAAATGATTGGAATGGGTTCTGATGAACCTAATTTAATGGATTATTTCAAGAAATTAAAAATTGTTCCAGTTTCTATTTCGTACGAATATGATCCGACTGATGTTCTTAAAATGCCACAATTAATGGCAGAAGCAAACAACGAAGTTTACGTAAAAGATAAAAATGAAGATTTCATGACCATTATAAGTGGTATCATGGGAACTAAAAAAAGAATACATATTTCTGTTGGCGATGTTCTAGATACAGAAATCGATCAGATTGTGGCCGAAAATGACAATGCAAACAAGCAAGTTCAGGCTTTGGCACAAACTATCGATGATGTGATTTTGAAAAACTACCAATTATGGCCAACAAACTTTATTGCGTACGATATTTTAAACGAAACAGACAAATTCGCTCATAAGTATAAAGAGAGTGAAAAACAGCTTTTTGAGCGTCGTTTAGAAATGAGAATCGGAAGCGATAATCCTGTGACAAGACAAGGATTTTTAGCAATGTATGCCAATCCTGTTGTCAACAAATTAAAATACCAAGATGTCATCTAAAGCAAAAATATTATTGATTTATACCGGAGGAACCATCGGTATGAGCAAAGATTTTGAAACTGGAGCGCTAAAAGCCTTTAATTTTGGTAAATTAATTCAGAAAATTCCAGAAATTAAGCAATTGGACTGCGAAATAGAATCAATTTCATTCGAACATCCAATTGATTCTTCGAATATGAATCCCGAAATGTGGACAAGAATTGCCACCATTATCGAGGAAAATTACAACGCTTACGACGGATTTGTTGTCCTTCACGGATCAGATACAATGTCGTATTCGGCATCAGCATTGAGTTTTATGTTGGAGAATTTGGCAAAACCAGTAGTATTTACAGGGTCGCAATTGCCAATTGGAGATTTGCGTACAGATGCAAAAGAAAACTTGATTACAGCAATTCAGATTGCATCTCTTCAAGAAAACGGAAAGCCAGTTATTACTGAAGTTTGCTTGTATTTTGAATACAAATTATACCGAGGAAACAGAACTTCTAAAGTAAATGCGGAGCATTTTAGAGCTTTTACAGCACCAAATTACCCTGAATTGGTAGAATCTGGTGTTCATTTAAAACTAAACAGACATTTATTTCTTCCAGTAAATAAAGATGCCAATCTGATCGTTCATAAAAACTTAGACAATCACGTGGCAATTATCAAAATGTTCCCAGGAATGAGCGAAATTGTTTTGGCTTCAATCCTTGCAACAAAAGGTTTAAGAGGAATTATTCTGGAAACTTACGGTTCAGGAAACGCGCCAACCGAAGATTGGTTTTTAAATTTAATTGAAAAAGCCATTAAATCTGGAATGTATATCGTAAACGTAACACAATGTTCTGGCGGAAGTGTGAATATGGGGCAATACGAAACTAGCACAGCGCTAAAATCGTTAGGCGTTATTTCTGGAAAAGACATTACTACAGAAGCGAGCAATTACCAAATTGATGTATTTGCTTGGACACAATATTCCAGAAAATGAATTTAAAGATATTTTTGAAACTGCTCTTCGCGGAGAAATATCTTAAAGTTTAAATTACAATATTAAAAATCCCAAATTCCAAAATAAGGTTGGAATTTGGGATTTTTTTATTGAAAATTCCGCTTAACCGCGCAGTTTGTCATCCTGACGAAGGAAGGATCACACAAGAAACTCGGCAACGTTAAGATAGCGAAACCCGACAGGTTTTAAAACCTGTCGGGTTTGTTTTTAATGGATTAAACGTTCAGTTTGTCATTTCGACGAAGGAGACCCGAGCGATAGCGAATTGGCGAAGCAAATCTCCACAAGTAACTCCGTTCCAATAAGCCAACCTTTGTCGAGTTTCTCGCGAAATGACAAGATTGTGTGTAATTGGAATTTGAAATTTCTTTTTTGAACTTTTAAAACTTGGAATTTCTATACTCAACCGGACAAGTTTCCAAATCGTCAATTGCTTTGTGTTTTTTATAATACACATAAACAATTACAGAAATAATACATATAATTCCCTGAATAGCAACTGTAGCTCTTACGCCTAAAAAGTGAGAAACATAACCGATAATTAAACTTCCTACAGGAATCATTCCCTGATATGCCATCATGTAGTAGCTAATGCTTCTTGAACGCATATTGACAGCACTATGAGTCTGAATATAAATGTTGATAGAAGAAGTTTGTCCCATCATTCCGATTCCGCTTAAAGTCATACAGATTAAAGCAATTGTTATACTGCTTGAAACAGCTAGAATAATTACGCTAAAACCAAGAAGTAAACTTGCTGAAATCATTAATTTGCTCATGTTTTCAGCAGATTTTAGATTGGCCAAATAAATTGCAGATAAAACAGAACCAATTCCGCAGACACTTTCGAACCAGCTAAAAGTTTGGGCATTTCCATTAAAAATATCTTTTGCAAAAACAGGCATCAAAGTATTAAAAGAAATGACAAATAAACTACTGCAAGTTAACATCAAAAGCATTCTGGCCATTTCGGTTTCTTTTTTTACATAATCTAAACCTTCCATTAAATCGTCTATCATATTCAACTTGTTTTCGGCTTTAATATGTGGAGTGATTTTCATCATCATTAATGAAATCAAGACAGGAACATAACTCACGAAATTTCCAATAAAACAGATATCTTCTCCATATTGGTGCAAAATAATTCCGGCAAGCGCAGGACCTGCAATACGTGCAAAGTTGTTCAAAGTAGAGTTAAGCGCCACAGCATTTGGAAGATCTTCTTTATTGTCGACAATATCAATCATCATGGTTTGACGGCAAGTCATATCAAAAGCATTTATAATTCCTTGAATTAAACTCAAGGCTAAAATAAAATTGATATTGTAAATTTTAAGATAAATAAGCAACGCCAAAGTTCCGGCTTGAAGCATCGCCAAAGATTGCAAAACCATCATGGCACGGTGTCTATCGTAACGGCCAATAATGCTTCCTGCAAGAGGTGCTAGAAACAAAGACGGAATCATGCTTAAGAAAGTCGCTAAACCTAATAAAAAAACAGATCCTGTTATGCTATAAACCATCCAGCTTACCGCTGTTTTTTGCATCCAAGTTCCGATAACAGATACGGACTGACCGTAGAAAAATAATTTGAAATTCTTTGATTTTAAGGCTTTAAACATGATTCTAAATATTTAATACAAAGGTCGGGATTATGATTTCATTAGAAAAATTAATAATTTTACTGATAATAAGTAGTAAAACTTATCAATATGGAAATTTATCAACTGCAATATTTTATTAAAACAGCTGAGGTTTTGCACTTTACCAAAGCGGCAGAATTATGTTTTGTGACACAATCGGGACTTTCGCAACAAATTAAAAAACTCGAAGAAGAACTTGGTTTGCCTTTGTTTAAGCGAATTGGTAAAAAAGTGCAATTGACAGAAGCTGGTTCGGTTTTTTTAATTCATGCTAAAAAAGTAGTAGAGAATGTAGAAAACGGAAAACAGGCCATTGAGGATTTAAACGAAATGATTGGCGGCGAATTGCGTATTGGCGTGACTTATATTTTTGGATTATTGATTCTGCCTGTTGTCAATGCATTTGCTAAGAAATACCAAAATCTCAAAATTATTGTCGAATATGGAACTACCGAGGTTTTAGAACAGAAGTTAATTGATAACGAATTGGATTTGGTATTCGTTATTTCGTCACACGAAATTGAAATGCCAATTCAGAAAGTGCCTTTGTTTACTTCAAATATGGTTATGGTGGTTTCTAAAAATCATGCTTTGGCCAATTTAGATAAAATAGCTTTCAAGAAAATAGAAGAGATTCCGTTGATATTGCCAGGGAAAGGTTCTAATTCGAGAGAATATGTCGAAGAGTTGTTTAAGAAGTTTAATATGAAACCTAAAATTTCGATAGAACTGCAATCAATTCATGCATTACTGCAAATGGTAGAAAACAGCGATTGGGCAACAATCGTAGCCGAAATGGCTCTAAAAGATTGGGATAACTTACAAGCCATTCAAATTACGGGAGTTTCCACAAAAAGAGATTCGTACATGCTGACAATGGGCGGCTATCAGAAAAAAGCGGTAAAACTGTTTATGGAAGAATTTAAAAAAAGCATCTAAAAGTAACTTGGATTTTACCTTTGTAAAGTCAGATTTTTTTGTGTTATTTGCAGACCAAAATAGAAAGGTGTCCGAGTGGTTTAAGGAGCTAGCCTGGAAAGCTAGTATATGGGTAACTGTATCGAGGGTTCGAATCCCTTCCTTTCTGCGAGAAAAAACAAACCCTTATGAAGTCTTTCATAAGGGTTTGTTTTTTTAAGCTTAATCTCAAACAAACTAAAAGAACCTTCTTTATAATGTTCTGGTAATTCGTTTGTCCATTCGATGGTGCTTATTCCTTTGTATTCGAAACCACAGCTGGTATAATATTTATTTATTCTTTCGTTACCGCTGTGCGTATCAAGTCTAATGTATTCTTTATTATTTTCTTTAGCATATTGCTTAACCCAATCAATAATTTTTTTGACATAAGATTGTCCTCTAAACTTCGGGTTTGTAGCAATACGATGTAAATAAACTGCAGGATCTTTACTGGCTTCTTTCCAGATAATTAAATCATCAAAAGTAAGTACAAATGTACAGGCAATTTCGTTTCCTTCTTTGATTATAAAATGACGATCTTCGGCAATTTCTTTTTCTATTAATGCTTTTTCAAAACCTCTCCAGCTTTTATTGTTTACTGTTTTTTGATATGATGTCGCTTTGTTATAAATATCGAAAACAGCATCGATATCTTCGTTTGTAGTTTTAAAAAATTCCATTATTAAGCTTTATTCTGTCGATTAATGAATCTTCAAAGGTAAATCTTTCAATAGCTTTAGAGAGGAAAAATGTTTAATTTATGCTTTTTTTATCAGAGTTCAACCAAACAACATTTTGTTCCGATTTGTGATTTTGACCAATAATATCTCTATACAATTCTGGCCTTCTAGCTTTTATATAACGACTTCCTCCTGCAAGATTGCATTTTTCGGGAGTAATTAGTGCCATTGCAAAAGAATCATCAAAAGTGCGGCATTCGGCTAGAATATCTCCAAAAGGATCAATAATCATAGAGCGACCATTTTTTAATTGATCGTCGTCCATACCAATTGGGTTCGAAAAGATGGCATAAATCGCATTGTCGTAAGCTCTTGCAGGAAGCCATTTCATTAACCAATCACGGCCTTTCATCCCGTCAAATTCTAATCGTAACGAAGTTGGATCTGCTTCGCGGTTTTTCCAAAGCTGTGGAGCAACAAAACCAGCGCCCGGTCGGGTAGAAGGTGTGCACATCGTTACGTGAGGCATAAATATAATATCGGCGCCTAGAAGTTTTGTGGCGCGAACATTTTCTATGATATTATTATCATAACAAATTAAAATACCGCATTTCCAGCCCTCAATTTCAAAAATACAATAACGATCTCCAGATGTTAAATGCGGATTTATAAACGGATGCAGTTTTCGGTATTTTGCGACTAAACCATTTTTGTCTACACAAACATATGCTTTGAATAGATTGTCGTTTTCATCTTTTTCAAAAAGTCCAGCCAATATTACGATGTTATTGTTTTTGGCAATTTCGATTAATTTTAAAATGCTTTTACCACTCGGAATCAATTCTGCCAAGTCTAGCATTTGTTCTTTTGATAAGTTTCTTGCAAATGTATATCCGGTTACAGAACATTCATGAAATGAAATCACATCGCAGCCTTCGGCAGATGCTTTCTGAGAAAGTTTTTCGATTACAGATAAGTTATAGTTTTTGTCGCCACTTTTATTTTCGAACTGGGCTGTGGCTGTTTTTAGATTTTTCATATTGTAAACTATTAATAATTAAATCAAAAATAGTTTGATCAATACGCTATGAATTGTACAAAACCGACATTTTAGAATGTTCTTTTTATGAGATTATTGGTTAATTTTCCAGTATTATAAAAATATTCCGTTGGAGTGATTCCAGTATGTTTTTTAAATTCCTTTATTAAATGTGATTGGTCTGAAAATCCCGCATCGTAACAAATTGTGGTGAGATTGGTATTGTCAGACTTATCTTTTAATAATTTTAAAAAATGATGTAGTCTTACAACGTTACCAAATTTCTTCGGATTTAGTCCAATGCATTCTTTGAATTTTCTTTCTAGATGTCTTTCGGTATAACCGGTGTATTCAACTAATTGTTTTATAGAGAAATGTCCTTTATTGTTGATAATAAAGTGTAAAGAATGATCTATTATAAACTGATTTGAGGCTGGTTTTGTTGCGATTAAGGACTTAAAAAAAGAATTCAACAATAGAACGCGTGTTGAGTTGTTTTGCTGAAACAGGCTCTCTTGAAGCGTTCTGATTTTTTCATCGAAAACATCTTCAACAGGAACAATGGCATCGTGAAATTCATTGGCCGGAATGCCTAATAATTGATGGATTCCGTTGGGCTGAAAAACGACAATAATGAGCGTTATTTCATTTTCAGAATAAAGATCTTTAAAACCGTTAAGTTGTCCGTATAAAAAGGAATCGGGCAGATATTCTTTTATATCGTATTTATTAATTCCAGAAATAAGTTTGCTTTTTACAGAAAATACAAGGCCAGTATTACCATCAGAAAACAGGCGAAATTTTTGTACAGCAATTTCGTTATTATCTAAAAACAGATAATGCTTAATATAAGGTGATAACTCTTTGGGAGGTGAAACTTGCATGTTTAAAATCGATGTTTATTCGAAATCAAGATCGTATTTTATTATAGCGCCTTGATTTTCTAAATTTACTAAAACTTCTTCGATTCTTTGCTGGACATCGTCTCCGGTTTGAATTAATTCTTTTAGGAGCACTATTTCATAACCGCTTTTCAGTCCGTCCAGTGCTGTTTGTTTTATGCAGTATTCTGCCAAAAAGCCACATAAAACAAGTCTGCGAATTTGATTTTCTTTTAGGAAGTTTTTAAATTTTTCAGATGAAAAACTACTATCTCGCGTTTTTGAAATTAGGATTGAAGAATCATCAAAGTCGAGATCAATTTCATGGCCTTTTGTTTCTTCAATGCACATGGAAGTTCCAGGGCCAAATTGGTCTTTTTGATAATTGGAAAAAATAATCACGAATTTATTCTTATCGAGCTTTTTGATTAAATCGTTTAGTTGACTTTGAACTCGTTGTATATGACTAATTGGATGTCTTTTTGCATAATCTCCGTCAAGATCTGTAAAATCTTTTTGAGGATCAATAATTACTAGTAATTCTTCGAGAGCTAATTTCATGGAAGTTTTTAATCTGCTTTTGTGGAATTTGAATCATAAAGAATCAACTTTAACAAAAGTAGGTATATTTTCTATAAAAAACGGATACTTCTAATCTAGCCCCGATAGTAGCGGCATCCTTTTGTGGTGGGGTTCACCACAAAAGATAAAGCGGATAGCGGGACTAAAGCTGTACTGAAAAACAAAATTTCTGCTCCTTAAAAAAGAAAAAATCACAAACACATAGGCCTAAAAAGTTATTTTTAAAATACGGTTTCTCACATTACTTTATTGTAGAAATATTCTATATTTGGCTCCTGTGTAATATAAATAATTTGATGGATTTACCTCCTTATTCGCCAGGATTGCATAAACTGGTTACTTTACATGTCGGCGAAATTTCGAAGCTTACCAATAGCAGAGGTTTTGTTGCTGTTACCAATTCCATTTTAAAAAAACACGAATTGGAAAAAGTTGGAGTGGCGGTGCATGATTTTGAAAATGAAAGTTTTACGATTTCATACTGTTTGAAAGAATCACATATTTGTATACATACTTGGCCAGAATATAATTTACTTAATTTGGATGTTTATCTTCAAGATGTAGAAAAAGTTCGTGCTATAATAGTTGATTATATTGAATATTTTGAAGCAGAGGTTATCAAAGATTTCGAAATTACCCGCTAATATTTAATTAATCCTGCAGTGCTATTTTGATTTTAGGCATTATTTTATCCACAAACATTTTATAAGCTGACTTCTGAAGGATGCAAACCATCTGAAGCAACAAGATCTGGCTTATTAAGTCCTTCGCGAGTGATTTCTGTAATCGATACAAAAGCAATTTGATTGGTGTTGCAATAGTTCTCTGCAAAGTTATTGTATTGTGTGATTTCTGCTGAAATTTTGTTGCTCTGATTTCCTACAAGCGCTTGTCCGTATGGAGTATACGAGTAGTCTGGAATAGAAATAACGACAACATTTTTTTTATCGCCTTTGGCAAGCATTATGGCTTTGTTGACCAATTCTGGAAATTCTTTTTCGTAAACAGAGAAATTTTTGTGCTGATATTGATTGTTGACACCAATTAAAAGTGTTACCAAATCGTAATTGGAGTCCAAATTTTGGGAATTGATTGCTGAAATCAAATCGGATGTTGTCCAGCCTGTTGTTGCAATTATTTTGAGTGAAACGGTGCTGGAATACATTGTGGCTAAACTTGTTTTAAGTTGTTCTGGAAAACGGCAAGTTGCACAAACGCTTTGACCAATGGTATAACTGTCACCTAAAGCTAAATAATTTACTTTGCTGGCAATTGGAGGTTCTGGTGTTTTGGGTGGAGTTACAACTGGAGGATTTGTAGCAGTAGGAGTGGAGTTTTCTTCGGCGTTGCAACTCAAAAGAAATATTGAAAATATAATGGTAACTATTTGTTTAAAATGTGGTTTCATAATTTGTTTAAATAAGATTGTGAAGTCGCTTTAAACAAATAGTTACGTTAAATATATGGGTTTGGATTTTAAACCATTTCGGTTTTCATCACGATTTCTTCTTCGATGGCATTCCAAAGTGCAATGCGTCTTTCTAGGGCAAGAATTGAAACTTCTTCAACTTCTTTCCATTTTTGAGCATCTTCTTCGCACAATTCTGTAATCATTTGCATTGCCATTGGTCCGTGTTCGTCGGCATCTAATTCGATATGTCTTTCAAAATAGTAAAGTAATTTTGTTAGATCTGTATCTGGAAGGTTTTTTTGGAAATTTTTTAAAATCTGAGTAAACATGCTCGGAATTAAATCTTCTCTCCCGAAAGTAAATGCTTGCAGACAATTTCGTGTGGTTTTCCTTCTTCGATAACTCTAAAAGTAAAGTCTAAGAATGATTTTACGTTTGGATGCAATGAACTTTGTTTGATGGCAACAAATATATTCTGAAGAGAGTGTACTTCTGATAAAAAGCTTAAAATTCCAGTTGTATTAGCGCCACAAGCTTCCATTGCTTCTAGGTACATTTCATAATGACTTTGTCTTCTTCCGTCAATCGTTAAGTCAGTTTCTTCTGCAAGAACAATTTCATTAATTAAATAACGAGTTTCTGGATTTTTGGTTGCAAACCACGGCGTTGTTGTACAAGTAAGTTTGGCTTGTAATGCTTTTAAAAGCGACATAAAATCCCAAACAGCAAAAACGTGAGTTTCTAGAAAGCTGTGTAAATCATCTATGTTTTGAATCTTATTGTATAAAGAATGGTTTAATAGTTGGTCTTTTTGTGATTGTATGCTTTTGTTTATCGTTTCGATATTCATTTTAAAAATTTTGATGCAAAGATAAAAAGCTTCTCCGTCAAGAAGAAGCTTTTTAGATTGATTTTGTATATATTTTAATAATTATCAATTATTTAAACGCAGGAATTCGGTTACGTCCATTCCAGTAATCAATAAATGTATGTCATGAGTTCCTTCATAAGTGATTACACTTTCTAGGTTCATCATATGACGCATAATCGAGTATTCTCCAGTGATTCCCATACCTCCAAGCATTTGCCTTGCTTCGCGTGCAATGGTAATTGCCATGTTTACGTTATTGCGTTTTGCCATAGAAATTTGTGCTGTTGTTGCTCTGCCTTCGTTTCTTAAAACACCTAAACGCCAAGTTAATAATTGTGCTTTTGTGATTTCGGTAATCATTTCTGCTAGTTTTTTCTGTTGTAATTGTGTTCCTCCAATTGGTTTTCCGAACTGGATTCTCTCTTTAGAATACCTTAAAGCAGTATCATAACAATCCATTGCCGCGCCAATTGCTCCCCAAGCAATTCCATAACGAGCAGAATCTAAACAGCCAAGCGGAGCACCTAAGCCAGATTTGTTTGGTAAAAGGTTTTCTTTAGGAACTTTTACATTATCAAAAATTAATTCTCCTGTTGCAGATGCACGAAGTGACCATTTATTATGAGTTTCTGGAGTTGTAAAGCCTTCCATGCCGCGTTCTACGATTAAACCGTGAATTCGGCCTTCCTCATTTTTAGCCCAAACGATAGCGATATCTGCAAAAGGGGCGTTTGATATCCACATTTTGGCACCATTTAAAAGATAATGATCGCCCATATCTTTAAAATTGGTAATCATACTTCCCGGATCAGAGCCGTGATCTGGTTCTGTTAAACCAAAACAACCAATAAATTCTCCTGTTGCCAGTTTTGGAAGATATTTCATTCGTTGCTCCTCGTTTCCATATTTCCAAATAGGATACATTACCAAAGAAGACTGTACAGAAGAAGTTGATCTTACACCAGAATCGCCTCTTTCGATTTCTTGCATAATCAAACCATAAGATATCTGGTCTAGTCCAGCACCTCCATATTCTACCGGAATATAAGGACCGAAACCACCAATTTCGCCAAGACCTTTTATAATTTGTTTTGGAAATTCTGCTTTTTGAGCATATTCTTCTATTATAGGAGAAACTTCTCTTTTAACCCAAGCACGGGCAGACTCACGAACTAATTTGTGTTCTTCTGTTAACAAATCATCTAAGTTATAGTAATCTGGAGATTGAAATAGGTCTGGTTTCATGTTATATAATTTTTTAGCAAACAAATTTACATAATATAAATATAACAAATACTCGTTAAAATGTTATATTTATTTATTGCAAAAATAAAATTAATAGGAATTTGGCAAATTAATTGTAGTTTATTGATAATTTATAGACTATTTTTGAATTCCAAAAACAATTTAAATGAGGCTGATAATCTCTTTTGTCTTTTTCTTACTAATATTTTGCAATGGAACGGCTCAGACCAATGGAGAGCTTACAGAACAAAAGTACTTAGAATTACGGGATAAAATTCGTTTTAGTATAAACGGAAATTATGATGACGGTTTGATTTATGTTAATCAGGTCCTTAAATCTGATAATGAGGCTCATAAGACTTTTGCTTATGGGGCAGGTTCTTATTTGTATCAGCTAAAAGAAAATGCTTGCCCAGTCTGAAAAAATGTATGCAGAAGCTTTAAAGCATTTAAATAAAATTCCTGAGTCTACTGATAAAATAAAACTGCACGCCTATTTATGTAACTATAGAGGACTTACATATTGGAAGAGATCTAATTATGGTAAAGCGCTTGGCAGTTATCAGGAAGGAGTTAAGCTTTCTTCTAAGATAAATGATGTTGTACAAATTGTAAAATTTAAAGCAAATATTGCGTTATTGAATGAGAGCGTTGGCAATTATCAGCTGTCAATAAAGATCTTAAGACAGAATGAAGCGTTTTTGGACAAGAACGAAGGTTTGTACGATAAAGATCAGTTTCAGAATGCAAAAAGTAATAGCTATATCAATCTTGGGAATTCTTATGAAGGATATTATACCAAAAATAGAGAAAAGACTTATTTACTAGATTCTGCAGAGTACTACTATAAGAAGAGTATAGCTTTTTCGGATAAATTTATCGACAATAAGATTACTTCTAAACTTAGTTTGGGTAATATTTATGTATTTAAAAAGGATTATACCAATGCCGAGAAAATTTATTATGATATCTCTTTTTATGCCAAACAGGTTGAAAATGAAAGCCTATATAAAATTGCCGCATTTAATTTAGGAGACCTTTATTATTCGATAAAAAAATATGATAGAGCTCTTATTTTTTTAAAGAAAGTAGACTCTATTAGCCAAAAGAACAAAACGGTTGATATTAACTTTTTTAGATCCAACTATTTACAGGCTAAAATTTACAGTATTAAAAATGAACCAGAGTTGGCTTATAAGCACTCTAAATTATACTTAGATTCTTATGAAAAATATGAAGGAAATCTAAGAGAAGAAGCATTAGAGGTAAACTATAAATTAGGTACCGCAGATTTAAGCCAAGAAATGCTTGATGTTCAGGAGAAATATAAATATGAGGTATTTTGGAACAAAGCCTTAAAGGTATTTTATGTAATTCTGGTAATTGGAATTGTCTTTTTCCTTATCAAAAATATTAGGGACAAAAATAGAGCTCAAAAGAAAATGAACGCTTTAATTGAAGAGTTCAAAGCTAATCTGGAGAAAAAGGAACATGAAAAAGTCGAAATAGAAAATGTCGCTCTCGAAAAAATAGTTGAAGTTCCTGAAACGGATGATGCTATTTTGAAAAAAGAAAATGCGAATTTGAGTATTGACGAAGCTAAAGAGAATAAAATCGTAGAGAAATTATTGGCTTTAGAAGAGAAATTAGAATATCTAAATGCCGATTTTACACTTGCTTATGCGGCAAAAAAAATCAAGACCAATACGACTTATTTGTCTTATGTAGTAAATAAAAGATTTGGAAAATCTTTTAGTGAGTATTCTAATGAGTTGAAAATTAATTATGTTATTAACCAGATGATTACGAATCATTTGTATCGTAAATATTCTACACAGGCAATTGCAGAAAGTGTTGGATTTAAAAATGCAGTTTCTTTTGCAAAATCATTTCGCAAAAGAACTGGAGTGTCTCCAGCTCAGTTTGCGAATAATATTTAGTTAAAAGTATTGGCTTCTTAATTGTTTCCGTTTCCTCCGCCACCTTTTTTAGGTTCGTTCGGATCAATTGGATCATCTCCTCCTTTAATAGTTTTTTGCTCTTTTTTAGAGATTGTATCTAATTGAAAATCTTTGAATGTTAATTTGCTATTTTTCATGACTTTATATTTTTTTGGATTAGTTTTAAAAAGGTTTATTCAGATATCATTTTAGTTATTTCCGTTTCCTCCTCCGCCTTTTTTAGGCTCGTTCGGATCAATTGGATCATCTCCTCCTTTAATAGTTTTTTGCTCTTTCTTAGAGATTGTATCTAATTGAAAATCTTTGAAAGTTAATTTGTTATTTTTCATGACTTTATATTTTTTTGGATTAGTTTTAAAAAAGTTTTATTCAGGTGGCATTTTAGTTATTTCCGTTTCCTCCGCCACCTTTTTTCGGTTCGTTCGGATCAATTGGATCATCTACACCTCCGCCTTTAATAGTTTTTTGTTCTTTTCTAGAGATTGTATCTAATTGAAAATCGCTGAATGTTAATTTGCTATTTTTCATGATTTTATATTTTTTTGATAGTTTTAAAAAGTTTATTCAGGTATCGTTTTAGTTATTTCCGTTTCCTCCGCCGCCTTTTTTCGGTTCGTTTGGATCAATTGGATCATCTACACCTCCGCCTTTAATAGTTTTTTGTTCTTTTTTAGAGATTGTATCTATTTGAAAATCTTTGAAAGTTAATTTGTTATTTTTCATGACTTTATATTTTTGGATAGTTTTAAAGAGTTTATTCAGGTATCGTTTTAGTTATTTCCGTTTCCTCCGCCGCCTTTTTTAGGTTCGTTTGGATCAATTGGATCATCTACACCTCCGCCTTTAATAGTTTTTTGTTCTTTTTTAGAGATTGTATCTAATTGAAAATCTTTGAATGTTAATTTGTTATTTTTCATGACTTTATATTTTTGGATAGTTTTAAAGAGTTTATTCAGGTATGGTTTTAGTTATTTCCGTTTCCTCCTCCGCCTTTTTTAGGTTCGTTTGGATCAGTAGGATCAGGTACACTTCCGCCTTTAATAGTTTTTTGTTCTTTTTTAGAGATTGTATCTAATTGGAAATCTTTGAATGTAAATTTTGAATTTTTCATGTTGTATGTTTATTTAAATTAAAAAAATTAGTACTATAAATCTTTCATAAATATTTTAAGCAATTGTTATTAAAAGCGATAAAAGCAACGCTTAAAAATGGTTTATGCAAAGTTATTTTGGTTTTATTTTTGGTTTTTCACAGTAGTAAAAAAGGGACTTTATTGTAAGTTAATTCCTTTTATTTGAATCTTGCTACTATGCTTTTCAGGGGGTATTTTCTGCTGTTTTCAAGAGTCAATTTTTGACTATTTAAGTCATTTTTTTACTCTCTTTTCGATGATTTTTTTCTTATAAAATAATTCGTTTTTTGTGTTCTATTTTTCATGTTTGATATTGTTTCGATTATCGCCTTTCCAAAACTAGATAAAAAGGAAAGCCGTTAATCGAAAATAGACTTTTTGAGCTTTTTAACGAAAAATGTTGTATGTAACTAATTATTATTCAATTAGTTATAATGTTTACTATACTTGGTATAATTTATAAATTGTATGTGGTATAATTAATAAAATGTATGTGCGCATGCGATTTTTATCAATAAAATCACCAATCTTTGCAGTGTAATTATGATTTAAAAACGATCAAAAACGATGTTAAAGCTGGTCCAAAAATTTCTGCAAATCAATCGCTACTCAGATATCAAAAATGAGTTTAAGGATCTGTTTTTATCTCATCCAAATTATCCGAGTTTGTTTGCCATTACAGATTCGTTTGATTTGCTTTCTGTAGAGAATGCAGCCGTAAGAGTTTCGAAAGAGCAAATTGAAGATTTGCCTTCAAACTTTTTGGCGTATTTCAAAGATGAATTAATACTGGTTGAAAAGATTAAAAGTGGGGTTAGAATTACAACCACAAAAAAAGGAACGCAAAAATTATCGTATGATAAATTTCTTTTAGACTGGAATGGTGTAATCGTTGCCATTGAGCCAAACAATGTAGTAACAAGAGAGAATCTAAAAATAGAATACAATTGGCTAAAATATTTTCTGCCTCTTGCGCTCGTAGCGGGATTGTCTTTTTTCTACAATCGTTTTGATTGGTTTAGCGCTTCTTTTTTAGTAACATCAGTTCTTGGTTTAATTGTAAGCATATTTATTGTACAGGAGAAATGGGGAGTTAAAAACACAGTAATTTCAAAATTCTGTAATTTAAGTTCGAACTCTTCTTGCCATTCGGTAATAAGTTTCAATGATGATATTGCAAACAGATGGTTGAGTTTTTCAGATTTGCCATTACTTTTCTTTAGTTCAAGTATCATTGCAATATTAGTTCAGCCATTAAGCTCTGCTATTTTTGTTGGATTTTTAAGCTTATTAGCTATTCCAATAATAGTTTGCTCAATCTGGATTCAAAAATTTGAGATTCAAAAATGGTGCATAATGTGCTTAGCAATCTCATTTTTAATATTGGTTCAGAGTATTGTTTGGTTTTCATCAGATCTTTTTACGTTGAGCTTTAGTTTTAGTGAAGTTTTTCCATACATATTCTCTCTTTTACTTTTAATGCCAATTTGGGCAACAGTTAAAGTGATGATTAGAAAAATGCTTGACAATGAAAATTCATTAAAAGAGCTTAAGAAATTTAAAAGAAATTATTCGCTATTAAATTACTTATCTAAAAAAGTAAAATATGCAAAAGGATTTGAAGATTTAAGAGGCTTAACATTTGGAAATAGAAATGCCGGAGTTAGACTTTCTGTAATTCTTAGCCCAAGCTGCGGACATTGTTATAAAACTTTCCAAGAAGCTTTTGACTTAGTGATGAAGTTTCCAGACAAAATATTTTTGAATGTTCTTTTCAATATTAATCCAGAAAATAATGATAATCCTTATAAGGCTGTTGTTGAAAGACTTTTGACTATTAACAGAACAACACCTGGAAAAACGGTTGAAGCAATTTCTGATTGGTATATCAAAAGAATGACACACAAAAAATGGCTTAAAAAATGGAATGTTGAATCTGTAAGCATGATGATAAATCAGGAAATTCAGAAACAATACGATTGGTGCTCTATGAACAATTTTAATTACACACCTATTAAAATTGTAAATGAAAGGCTATTTCCAAATGAATACGAATTGAACGAGTTGAAATATTTCTTAAATGATTACATCGATGAAGTTCAAGTTTTGGAAAAGATAGCATAATATGAAACAGAAGTTTCGACTGTAAAAACAGAAATAAGTTACCCCCAACCTAAAACCTGCAGATATGTTAAAGAGTATCTTGAAATTAAAAGGAGCAGTAGAATTAACTGCAAGTGAGCTGAAAACAATAAATGGAGATCATGCTCCAATTTGTGAAGACGGATTTAAAGTTAAAAGATGTACAGAATTTGGAACTGTGCCAGCGTACTGGAACTGCATTCCAAATAGTTACGTCGGAAGTTGCTAAGAGAAAAATTTTAAGCATCAAGTTATTGCAAATTTGAGGCTTAAACCGAAAAATGTAAATAACCAGTTATGTTAGAGAAAATTTTAAAAAGCAAGGAAACAAGAAAGCTTACAAAAAAAGAGCAGAAGAACATCTTGGGAACTGATTATTCAGAAGAGATTAATTGTAATGATGCTTGCTGTTGAGAAATATTATACTTGCTAATGCTAATATTTAAATAGTAAGAGAAGAAACTCGCTTACTATCTAAAAAAGATATTATTATGTTAAAGAAGATTTTAAACCTTGAAGGTGCTCAGTACATTAAAAAAAGTGAACAGAAAACCATAAAAGGAGGAATTCCAGAATGTTGGGTATATGCCTTGCAAGCAGGATGCATTTTAATATCACCAGACGAAACTTGTCCGTTAAATACATCATCGGGTATTTGTGATACAAGTCGTCTTTGTTGTTGATTTTTAACTTTTTTGAAAGTAATACGATATAGCCTTATTTAGAATTTAGTCATGTTTTTTTTGAATGTATAGGCGCTCGATCGTGGAACATTGAGCAAATTCTCAGTATTGATGATTGGTACTGAGATTCTTAGGAGTTGGTCTGCTGTGTTAATTTTACTTGGTTAGGGTAACCGCAGCCATGTCCTAAAGAAATTGTGTTGCTAAAATTTGTTTTTAAATACCGAAACAGAGAAGATTTATATCTTCTCTGTTTTTTTATGGATTAACAAGAATTTTTTTTATTAAATTGGCCCAGAATAAATCAAAATAAATTGAAAAAATTCCCTCATTATAGACAAGCTGATAATAAAGATTGCGGTCCGACATGTTTAAAAATTATTGCTAAATATTACGGTAAAACAATCAACATTCAGGAGTTGAGAGATTTTAGCGAAACTACTCGCGAAGGAAGTAATTTGCTTTTTCTGAGTGATGCTTGCCGAAAAAATCGGATTTAGAACTTTAGGGGTAAAACTTTCTGTAAAAAGAATTGAAGAAGCCCCACTGCCTTGTATTCTACACTGGAATAATGATCATTATGTAGTGCTCTATAAAATAAAAAAAGGGAAATATTATATTTCTGATCCCGCTTTTGGTCTTTTGGAGTATAGTAGAGAAGAGTTTGTGAAGTTTTGGATAGGCAATAATGCCGATAATGAAACAAAAGAAGGAATTGCATTGCTGATCGAAGCAACACCAAGTTTTTTCCAATCTGATTTTGATAAAGAAGAAAATTCTGGATTAGGATTTAAGTTTCTTTTTCAATATTTATTTCAATACAAATCATTTCTTATTCAGCTTGCAGTTGGTCTTTTTGCGAGCAGTTTACTCAATCTAATTTTTCCGTTTCTAACACAGAGTATTGTTGATGTCGGAATACAGAATCAGAACATTCATTTTATCTATTTGATTCTTTTTGCAATGCTTTTTGTTTTTGCAGGAAGAACAGGATTAGAACTCATTAGAAGCTGGATTTTATTGCATTTATCAACTAGAATCAATATTTCTCTTATCTCAGATTTCTTTATTAAATTAATGAATCTGCCTATTTCTTTTTTTGATGTGAGGATGACAGGAGATATTATGCGGCGAATAAATGATCATCGCCGAATTGAAAAAATACTAACGACATCATCGCTTAATGTGCTATTTTCTGTAATCAATATGTTTGTTATGGGAGCTGTTTTGGCCTATTTCAATCTGCAGATTTTTTTAGTCTTCTTTGCAGGAAGTGTGCTTTATTTTGGCTGGATAGTTTTGTTTTTAAAAAGGAGAGAAGTTCTAGATTATAAACGATTTGCAGAAGTTTCAAACGAGCAAAGTAAAGTAATGGAACTTATAAACGGAATGCAGGAAATCAAGCTTCATAATGCCGAAAAACAAAAACGTTGGGGCTGGGAGTATGTACAGGCAAGACTTTTTAGGGTTTCGATAAAAGGATTGGTTTTAGAACAGACGCAAACAATTGGCTCTTCTATTATTAATGAATTAAAGAATATATTTATCATTTTTCTATCTGCCAAGTTAGTAATTGACGGATCTATAACTTTAGGTATGATGTTGGCTATAAGTGCCATTGTGGGGAGTTTAAATGGTCCTATTACACAATTAATTGAATTTGTGAGAGAATTGCAGGATGCGAAAATTTCATTGGCCAGATTGTCCGAAATTCATGAGAAAGAAGATGAAGTCCAGCAGGAAATTAATCAAACAAACGAAGTTCCGCAAAATGTAGATATCGAAATTAAAAATCTTTCTTTTAGATATTTAGGTTCAGATGTTCCTGTTTTAGACAATTTAAATTTAATAATTCCGTGCAATAAAGTTACTGCAATAGTAGGAGTTAGCGGAAGCGGAAAAACGACCTTGATGAAATTGCTTCTCAAGTTCTACGAACCCGAAAAAGGAGAGGTCTTGATTGGAAACTCACAACTAAAAAATATATCGCAAAATGCATGGAGATCTAATATTGGAGCTGTAATGCAAGAAGGTTTTATTTTTAGCGATACAATTGCCAATAATATTGCTTTTGGGGTAGATAAAATTGATAAAGAAAAATTGCTTTACGCAGCAGATGTAGCGAACATAAAAGAATACATCAGCGAGCTTCCTTTAGGTTTTAACACCAAAATTGGAGCAGAAGGATTAGGAATGAGCACTGGGCAGAAACAACGATTATTAATTGCGAGAGCAGTTTATAAAAACCCAGAAATTTTATTTTTTGATGAAGCCACTTCGGCATTAGATGCCAATAATGAAAAGGCGATTATGAAAAAGCTTGACATCTTTTTTAAAGATAAAACGGTAGTGGTAATTGCGCACAGATTGAGCACTGTAATGAATGCTGATCAGATTGTGGTTTTAGAAAAAGGAAAAATCATCGAAATTGGAAGCCATTCGGCATTGGTAGAACAAAAAGGAAATTATTTTGAATTGGTTAGAAACCAGTTGCAATTAGGGAATTAATTATGAACGAAGATACATTTGAATTAAGAA
The DNA here is from genome assembly GCF_029625315.1 of Flavobacterium ginsengisoli. NCBI lineage: Bacteria > Pseudomonadati > Bacteroidota > Flavobacteriia > Flavobacteriales > Flavobacteriaceae > Flavobacterium > Flavobacterium ginsengisoli. The sequence continues at coordinate 3,244,177 of NZ_CP121110.1, read as the reverse complement.
GCGAAGAGGTTCAGGATATCCTAACCAAAGTACCGCATTGGATGATACGATGGGGGACAGTCTTGATTTTTGCCATAATCATTATGCTGTTTTTTATTTCTTGGTTTGTCAAATATCCCGATGTCGTAAAAACTGAAATTGTAATTACCACTAATATTCCTCCAGAGAAAATCGTATCAAAATCTTCTGGACGAATTGAAGCTATTTTGGTAAAAAATAAAACATTGGTAGAAAAGAACAGCACATTGGCTATTATTGAAAACACAGCCAATTATAAAGATGTTTTTTTATTGAAAGGCATTGTTGATAAATATGATATCAATAACACTAAAAAAGAGTTTCCTTTTGAGTTATTGAAAAACACACAACTGGGAGAAATCGAAAGCGCGTATGCGGCGTTTCAGAAAGATTATCAGGCGCAGGAATTAAATAAAGATCTGCACCCTTTTCAGGTCGAAACCAGAGCGCAGCAGTCTGAAAAAATTCAGATAACAGAAAGGTTAGAAATCTTGCGGCAACAAAAGGTGATTAATGAGCGAGAATTGGAACTTCAGAAAAACGAAGTCGCACGTTTTGAAACGCTATTCAACAAAGGAATTATTTCTGCTCAAGAAATGGAAGTTAAAAAATTGACTTTCCTTCAAGCGCAAAAGAATTATAGAAGCTTGTTATCATCGATTTCTCAATTAAGGTCTTCTTTGATTGATAACACAAAATCAAGCCAGAATCTGCAAATAAACAGCACCAAAGAAGAGGTTAATCTTGGCCGCAATGTTTCACAATCCTTTTATCAGTTAAAAAAAGTAATAAGAGATTGGGAACTGGCATATGCGCTAAAATCATCAATTAGCGGAAAGGTTACATTTTTACAAGTTTGGAATGAAAATCAGACCATAAATGTTGGTGACAATGTATTTTCAATTATTCCAGATGCAAAAAATAGTTTTATTGGTAAAGTGAAAGCACCAGCTTTAAATTCAGGTAAAATAAAAGTGGGACAAAAGGTCAATATTCGCTTGGCAAATTATCCAGACCGCGAATTTGGTGTGTTAAAAGGCGAAATTAAAAACATTTCGTTAGTGCCAGATAAAGATGGAAATCTGCTAATAGATGTTGCACTTCCAAAAGGCCTGAAAACATCATACGATAAACAAATTGCTTTCCAGCAGGAAATGAAAGGAAGCGCAGAAATTGTAACCGAAGATCTGCGTTTAATCGAAAGAATCCTGTATCAATTTAAAACCATTTTTGAACAAGTCTAAAAAAAAACTACTAACTAACCGAAACCCAAAACCACAGATCTTAAATGAAAAAAAAACTACTAATTGCTTTTGTTTTATTATTTCAAATTTCTTTTTCCAAACCAATAACTGAAACTCAAAAGTTAGTCGCGACATGCAAAGTTTGGGGCTTTTTAAAATATTATCACCCAAATGTCACTGATGGAAGCAAAAACTGGGATGAACAATTGTTTCAAATCTTACCAAAAGTCGAAGAGGCTCAAACTTCTGAAGCATTTTCTCAGGTGATAGAAAATTGGATTGTTTCTCTAGGCGAAATCAAAAAGCAGGAAAACGTAAAAACTAAAAAAGAATACTTTGATAAAAATTTCGATTTGTCATGGTTCAATAAAAATGAATTATTTTCTAAGTCGCTTTCAAAGAAATTAAAGTTTATTGAAGAAAATAGAATTCAAGATAAACAATACTATGTTGACTTTAAGCTTGATGGAGGAATGCCTTTACAGTTCAAAAATGAAGTAAAGTATACAGAGTTTAAATGGGAAGATAAAAAAATGCGCCTTTTGGCTCTTTTTAGATATTGGAATTATATTGAGTATTTCTTTCCATACAAATACCAAATGGATGAAAATTGGGATAAGGTGTTAACAGAAATGCTGCCGAGATTTTATGCTCCAGAATCTGAAAAGGACTTTGTTTTAGCAATGCGTGAAATCTCTATTAAGTTAAATGACACTCACGCTTCAACCCAAATGCCTCAATTGTTCGAATATTTTGGAGATAAATTTATCCCAGCTGATGTAAGTTTTATAGATGAGAAAGCAATTGTTGTTAGTTTGAAAAATGACTCTTTGGCAAAAGTTAGCGATATTAAAATTGGAGATGTATTTACAAGAGTTAACGGAAAAACGATAGCAGAACTTTTAAAAGAAAACCGAAAGTATGTCGAAGGATCCAATGAACCATCTATTTTAAAAAATGCTTATTGGACAATTTTTAATGGAAAATCAGATGCGGTAGAAGTGGAGTTCATAAGAAATGGAAAGTCTGAAGTGAAATCTATTAAACGTTATAAATATCAAAACTTAAAAATTCAATTTCCAGATCGTGAAAAATGGAAAATACTAGAAGGCAATATCGGTTATGTTAATTACGATGCATTAGATGAAAGTGATGTTCCTGCTCTGATATCAGCATTGAATAACACAAGTGCTATTATTTTTGATAATCGAGAGCGTCCTCATGATGTTATGTATGCAATTTCAGATTGGCTAAATCCTGAACCGAAAGAGTTTGTCAAATTCTTAGATCCAGATGTAAACTATCCAGGACGTTATTTATGGAGAAATGAAACTTTAAAATGTGGTAAAAACAATCCAGAATATTACAAAGGAAAAGTAATTGTTTTAATAAATGAAAAAGCAGTGAGCCATGCAGAATTTAATGCAATGAGTTTGCAAACAGCCCCAAAAGTTAAAATAATTGGAAGCCAAACAGGTGGTGCAGATGGTGCAAATTATGGTTTTCCAATTATAAAAGGATTTTATACTTCATTTACTTGTTATGGTGTTTTTTATCCAAATAAAAAAGAAACACAAAGAATTGGTATTGTTCCAGATATTGAAGTAAAACCAACAATTTTAGGTATTCAGCAAGGTAAGGATGAAGTTCTTGAAAGAGCGATTCTTTTTGCGAAAAATGGAAAATAATTAAAAATAACAGTAAAAAATATCATGAAAAAAATCATCGTTTTTTGTCTAATCTTATTGGGGACTGTTAGTTATTCTCAAAAATTAGATTGCACTAGATTTAAGAATGGAAAGTTTGCGGCTCCAGCTTTTCCAAATGAATATGCTATTCGAAAAGATTCTATTGAAGAGTGTTATTTTGATCGTAAATTGCAAACCGTTTGGAGTGTCAAATGGCTTAGTGATTGTAAACTTGAAAGGGTTTGTATAAAAAACTTAGGAGCTGAGAATGTTAAAATTGGAGATAAAAGTGTAGCAGAAATAATTTATACAGACGAGGAATGTGTTACTTATAACATAGTATATTTTAATGAAGAAAACCCGAATGGAATGGATTTTCAAAGAGGATTGTGTCTGCAAAAAGAATAATTTATTTAAAGATATTTTTACATCTTTAAATAAAAATCTTTAGTCAATTCAGTATATTCAGGAGTATAAACGTGTCTGTCGATTTCGATAATAAGTTCATCGGTTTCAATTTCAAGAACTTCATTTCGGCTAAAAGCTAATAAACTACGCTTAATTTCCGATTTAGGAGTTCCCTTAACTCTTGTGATTTTTATTGGATAAAGTTCTGATTCTTTTGCAAGAGCAATAAATTTTTCTTCTTCTTTAAAAGGAATAATTATAGCTAGAATTCCATTTTCTGAGAGCAACAAATCGGCAGCTTCAACAATTTCTTCAAAGGGCATTGCATCTTGAAAACGAGCTAAATCGCGTTGTTCGTTTTCGGTTTTATAATCCTCAGCATAAAAAGGCGGATTTGAAACAATTAAATCATATTCGTCTTCTGGTTCTTCAATAAACTCGTCTAAACCAGCATGAAAACAAAATAAGCGATCACCCCAAGGAGAAGCTTCAAAGTTTTCTACTGATTGTTCATACGCATCTTCATCGATTTCAAGTGCATCAATTTTTTCTGCATGGCTTCTTTGTGCCAACATCAAAGCAATAATTCCTGTTCCAGCACCAATATCTAAAACACTAAACGGACTATGATGAACAGGAGCCCAAGCACCAAGTAAAACACCATCTGTGCCTACTTTCATAGCGCAACGGTCTTGGTTTATAGAGAATTGTTTAAACTTAAACATAGATAGAAAATTCCATTTTTTTTAAATTCCAAATTCCAACTAAAAAAAGAAATTTCTATTAAAAAATCCAAATTCCAATTGCAAAGAGATGTATTATTATGAACTGCAAAAATACTATTAAATATGGATTTATTATTTTGAAGTTTTAGTAATTATTGCGGATAGAATTTTTCGTAATTCTTCTACTTCGTATAATAGAAGTTCTGACGCTAATTTTTGATCTGGATTCAAGTCATTCAGTAATTGAAGCCAAAATTTAGATTCTTTTGCTTCTTTTCGAGCAATTTTAAGACGGAACAATAAATCCTTGTCACCCAATTTCTCATTTGCTTCGATATAATTTGCTCCAACGGAACCAGAAGAACACTAATTGTTTTGCATCTTCAATATTTGAAACTATTTTTGGTAATGTTCTAATATATAATGTGCATTCTTTTGCAAATAGGAAAGCTCTTTCTTCTAAATTATATGGTTTCATATATAAAAATCTCAATATTTTAAATTACAAATTCCAATTTGGAAAGTAAATTTAAAATAAAAGAAATATAAAAAAATAAGTTTTTTCTTTCTTTTTTTAAAATAAAACCTTCATAATTTTGGAATTTAAAAAATTGGAATTTCTTAAATTAAAGGTACATCTCTACAAGACCTTCAGGAAGATCCATGATGACTTTTTTGTTCTCACGATCAATTTTTACAAGGAAATTATCAATCATTGGAACTAAGATTTCAACTTCGCCATTTAAAACTTCGAAAAGAGGTTGAGCAGTTGAATCATTAATAGAAGTTATTTTTCCGAAAACGCCTAAACGTTTGTCTTCGATTTCGAAACCAATAACTTCATGGAAGTAGAATTTGTTGCCAGTAAGTTTTGGCAACATAGTTAAAGGAAGATAGATAGCATTTCCAACTAAGGCATCTGCATCTTCTTCGGTGTTTACATCTTCAAAACGGACTCTTAAAAAGTCGTTTTTGTGTAAAGAACTTGTTTCAATAAAAAAAGGAACCAAGTGTTTGTTGTGTTCAACAAACACTGATTCCAGATTTTCGTATAACTCAGGTTCGTCTGTATCTAAATAGATCAGAACTTCACCTTTGAAACTAAATTTTTTAGCGATTTTACCTAAATAAAAACAGTCTTCTTTACGCATTATCGCTAAGTAAAATTATGCTTCAGTTGTTTCGTTATTCTCTTCAGCAGCAGGAGCTTCTTCAGTAGCTTCAGCAACTTCTTCAGTAGCCTCAGCAGCTTGTGCAGCGGCAGCAGCTTCAGCTTGTGCAGCAGCAGCATCAGCAACACGTTTAGCGTTAACTTCTTTCTCTGCTTTTAATGCTGTAGCTTTAGCATCAGCTTTAGCTTTAGATAAACCATCTTTTTTAGCATCAACTTTACCAGCTTTTGCTTCTAACCAAGCAGTTAATTTAGCATCTGCTTGCTCTTGAGTTAAAGCACCTTTACGAACTCCTCCATCAAGGTGGTGTTTCAATAAAGCACCTTTGTAAGAAAGGATAGCTCTTGCAGTATCAGTTGGTTGAGCACCATTGTGTAACCATTTAACTGCGCTGTCAAGGTTTAACTCAACAGTTGCTGGGTTAGTGTTTGGATTGTAAGTACCGATTTTCTCTAAGTATTTACCATCTCTTTTTGAGCGTGCATCTGCAGCTACTACCCAGTAAAAAGGTTTTCCTTTTTTACCGTGTCTTTGTAATCTAATTTTTACTGACATAATCTTATTGATTAAATTTTGAGGTACTCGACCTCTGTTAATTAAGGGCGCAAAGATATAATTTTTTTATGAAAAACACGTTTTTAAAAAAGATTAAATATATTTGAGTTGTTTTTTTAGCATTTTTTTGACTTTTTAATGTAAGTATTTTGATCTTAATGCAATACTTTTGCAACAAATTCATTTTAAACATGAAAAAAATCTTTTACTTTTTATCAATTTTACTTCTACTTATGTCTTGTACAGAAGATGTAAGATTCAATAATCCGGCTTTTCAAACCTTAAAAGATAACAACTTTTGGAGAGCTCAAGTCTATAAAGCAGGAATGGAATCGGATGGAACTTTTGTAATTGAAGGTTCTTTAGGTTACGAACAAATACGCTTCCAGCTTCCTGAACCAACTGAGAAGACATACGTTTTAAGTGCTGATGCTTGCTGCAAAAGCAACTTATAAAAACACTTATAAAGGGCAAGAAGCAGAATTTACTACAAGCATAGGCAAAGGAAACGGGCAAATTATTGTGACAGAATATAATACGGTTGAGAATACCATTTCGGGGACCTTTAAATTTACAGCAGTTAATGCCGATTCTGGTGCCGAAAAACAAACAATGTATTTTTCTGAAGGAGTTTTTTATAAAATTCCAATAACACAAGGAGGAAACTTTGTTCCTGTCAACAATTTAAATTAAAAAGAGGGATTAACGAAAGTTAATCCCTCTTTTTAATGTTTCAAGTTTCAGATTGCTTGAAGGTGCAACCTGAAACAAAAATAAACTATATGTTAGCGACTAACCAGTCACCAACTTCTTTAGTACCGTATGCTTTTCCGCCATTAGCTAAATCTTCTGTAACTACTCCAGCTTCTAAAGCTTTGTTTACAGCATCTCTCATTGCTTTTCCTTCTTCCATTAATCCGAAGTTTTCGAACATCATAGCGGCAGACAAAACAGTAGCCATTGGGTTAGCGATGTTTAATCCTGTAGCTTGCGGATAAGAACCGTGAATAGGTTCAAATAAAGATACTTCAGCTCCCATAGATGCAGAAGGCATTAATCCCATTGAACCTGAAATTACAGAAGCTTCGTCTGTTAAGATGTCTCCAAATAAGTTTTCCGTAATTAATACGTCATAAGAATTTGGCCATTGAACTAAACGCATTGCTACAGCGTCAACAAATTCGTAGCTAACTTCAACCTCTGGATAATCTTTTTCCATTGCCTGAACTGTTTCTCTCCACAAACGTGAGGTTTCCAAAACGTTTGCTTTATCTACGCAACATAATTTTTTAGAACGTGTCATAGCTAATTCAAAACCTTTTTTAGCTAAACGCTGTACTTCAGCTCTTGTATAAACGCAGTTATCATAAGCTGTATCTCCGTTATCTTTTCTTCCTTTTTCACCAAAGTAAATTCCGCCTGTTAATTCTCTTAAGAAAACTAAATCAGTTCCTTCGATTCTTTCTCTTTTTAAAGGAGATTTATCCAATAAAGAAGGGAATGTAAAAGTTGGTCTTACGTTTGCAAACAAACCTAATGCTTTACGCATTTTTAACAAACCTTGTTCTGGACGAACTGGCGCAGAAGGATCGTTATCGTATTTTGGGTGTCCGATTGCTCCAAAAAGAACGGCATCAGCATTTTTACAAACTTCGTGTGTTGAATCTGGATATGGTTCTCCTACTGCATCAATTGCAGCTGCTCCAGTTAAAGCTGGTTTCCAAGTTATTTCATGTCCAAATTTTTGTGCAATTGCATCAGATACTTTTACTGCTTGATCGATTACTTCTGGTCCGATTCCGTCTCCGGCTAAAAGGGCTATGTTTAATTTCATTCTATATTTTTTAAAAGGTTCTAAGGTTCTGAGATTCTGAGTTGCTGAGATTCTGAGTTCAAAGAAGAAAAACTTAGTAGCTTAGAATCTCAGCAACTTAGAACCTATGTAATTATATTCAACATTTTCTGTGTTGCAATTATCGCTGCAACGGTTTGATCTGAATCTAATCCGCGGGTTTTAAATTCTTTTCCGTTGTTAACCCATGTGATAATGGTTTCGCACAACGCATCAGAACTACTTCCTGGCGGGATTCTCACGGCATAATCGATTAATTTTGGAAGCGTAAGTTTTTTGCTTTTGTAAATCTTCGATAAAGCATTCATAAAAGCATCAAACTGACCATCTCCTTGTGCATTTTCTTCGATTATTTCTCCGTTTAAATTTAGAGATAAGGTCGTAGATGGGCGCATTCCTTTAGAATGAACCAGCATATAAGAATTTATGGTGATTTTTTCTTCGTAAGTATGACTGTCCAAAACATCAGAAATAATGTATGGCAGATCTTCCTTGGTTACGGTTTCTTTTTTGTCGCCCAATTCAATAATTCTTTGGGTAACCAATTTTAAATCTTCGTTGTTTAGTTTTAAACCTAACTCCTGAAGATTCTTTTCAATATTGGCTTTTCCAGAAGTTTTTCCTAGAGCGTATTTACGTTTTCTTCCAAAACGTTCCGGAAGAAGGTCGTTGAAATATAAATTGTTTTTATTGTCTCCGTCAGCATGGATTCCGGCAGTTTGAGTAAAAACGTTATCGCCTACAATTGGTTTGTTTGCAGGAATTCTATAACCTGTAAAAGTTTCAACCAGCTTACTTACAGAATACAATGAAGTTTCTTTAATGCCGATATTTACTTCTGGCATATAATCATTGATAACAGCAACAGTGCTTTCAAGAGGTGCATTTCCAGCGCGTTCTCCCATTCCGTTTACCGTTACGTGAAGTCCGTTGATTCCGGCTTTTATCGCTTCCATAACGTTAGCAACACTTAAATCGTAATCGTTGTGCGCGTGGAAATCAAAATGAATGTTTGGATATTTTGCTCTGATTTTTGAAATAAACTCAAAAGTTAGAGACGGAATTAAAACGCCTAAAGTATCGGGAAGTAAAACTCTTTTAATTGGCTGTGTTGCTAAGAAATCCAAGAATTGAAAAACATAATCTGGTGAATTTCGCATTCCGTTGCTCCAGTCTTCCAGATAAACATTGGTTTCAATATTATTTTCTTTTGCTAAAGAAATGATGTGAGCTATTTCAGAAAAATGCTGTTCGGGAGTTTTTTTTAATTGATGTGTTAAGTGATTCATTGAACCTTTGGTCAATAAATTCTGTACTTTGGCACCGGCTTTTTTCATCCAGTCAATTGAAACACCACCGTCAACAAACGTCAGAACTTCGATTCTGTCAATGTAACCGCGTTCTTCGGCCCATGAAGTAATGCCTTTTACGGCCTGAAATTCTCCTTCGCTCACGCGGGCAGAAGCAATTTCGATTCTATCAATATTTAATTCCTCCAACAACAATTGCGCAATGGTTAGTTTTTCTGCAGCAGAAAATGAAACTCCCGATGTTTGTTCACCATCACGAAGCGTCGTATCCATTATTTCAATTTTTCTTTTTTCCATTATTATATTGTTAGCTTTTGCAATAAGCCAAATGCTTACTATTTTATTTTTTTGTTATCAGAATCAAACCTGTTGACCAGCACATTTTAGTCAATTGAATGTCTGTTCTGTTTTCTAAATCCTGAATAAGTCTTTCGACATTTTTATCATGATTTAGCGGCCAGTTTGGTTGCGGCAACATGTCGTCAATTAAATAAATTCCGCCAGATTTCAATAAGCTTAGAGTTTCATCTAAAACCACATATTTTCCTGGCCACGCATCAGCAAAAATCAAATCAAACTTTAAACCTTTATAATTTAAAATCCATTTTTCTGCATCTTCACAGACAAATGAAACATTTGGTTTTTGGAAATATTTTTTAGCAATATCTTGATATTCTGCTGTATTATCAATTGAAATCAAGCTTGAGTTTTCTCCCATTCCCTCAATCAACCATGCAAGAGATAATCCAGTTCCAGTTCCTAACTCTAAAAAATGACCATCTTTTTTTGTTGCTGATAATGTTCTAAGAAAACTTCCCGTTTGTAAATCGGACGGCATTGAAAACGAAATTTTCTCAGAATCACTTTTGATTTCCGAATAAAATTTTGGTAAAACAATGCTGTTGTCGTTCATTTTTTTGGAAGTATTTTTATTTAACTTATAAAGACCCGACAGGTTTCAAAAACCTGTCGGGTCTCATAGGACTGAACCTGATTTTTTAGTAAGGAAGTTTATCAGCGAAAGCCTTAATATCTTCTTTCATATCTTGTAAATAATCAATGTCGTCAAAACCATTAATCATATTATTCTTTTTGTATCCGTTGATAGCAAAAGATTCTTGCTGACCAGTTGACAATAAAGTAATAGTTTGGTCAGGAAGATTGATTTCTAATTCTGTTTTAGGATCAGCTTCGATTGCTTTGAAAATATTTTCCAAAAATTCTGGGCTGATTTGTACTGGCAAAACACCAATATTCAAACAGTTTCCTTTGAAGATATCAGCAAAGAAACTAGAAACTACAGCACGAAATCCGTAATCGTAAACTGCCCAAGCAGCATGTTCTCTAGAAGATCCAGAACCGAAGTTTTTTCCTCCTACAAGGATTTTTCCACTGTAAGTCGGGTTATTTAAAACGAAATCTGCTTTTGGAGTATCGTCTCCGTTATATCTCCAGTCTCTAAAAAGGTTGTCTCCAAAACCTTCACGTTTTGTAGCTTTTAAGAAACGAGCTGGGATGATTTGATCTGTATCTACGTTCTCAATTGGCAACGGAACTCCGCTGCTAGTAAGTATATTAAATTTATCGTATGCCATTTTAATTTTAGATTTTGGATTTTAGATTTTAGATTTTCTGAAATTGAGAATCTATATTAAACCTAAAAGCAATTTTATTGAATTTTTGAAATTGTCATTGACTAGAACAGCTCTCTAGGGTCTGTTAATTTTCCAGTAACTGCCGCCGCTGCCGCCATAATTGGAGAAGCTAAAAGCGTTCTTGAACCAGGACCTTGACGGCCTTCAAAGTTTCTGTTTGAAGTACTTACTGCATATTTACCAGCAGGAACTTTATCATCGTTCATTGCTAAACAAGCAGAACAACCCGGCTGACGTAATACAAACCCCGCTTCAGTCAAGATATCTAAAATTCCTTCTTCTTTAATCTGTGCTTCAACAACGTGAGAACCCGGAACTAACCAAGCCGTAACATTATCTGCTTTTTTTCTTCCTTTTACAATTTCAGCGAAAGCTCTAAAATCTTCAATACGTCCGTTTGTACAACTTCCTAAGAAAACATAATCGATTTGTTTTCCAATCATTACGTCGTCTTCGTTGAAGCCCATATAAGCTAAAGATTTTTTGTAAGTTTCCTCACCACCTTCAACTTGGTTTGCACTTGGGATATGTTTTGTGATACCAATTCCCATTCCTGGGTTAGTACCGTAAGTAATCATTGGTTCAATATCTTCAGCTTTGATGTTTAATTCAGCATCAAATACAGCATCAGCATCTGTTTTAAGAGTTTTCCAGTATTCAACAGCTTTAGTCCAAGCTTCTCCTTTTGGAGCATAAAGTCTTCCTTCTAAGAAATCAAAAGTAGTTTGGTCAGGAGCAATCATTCCTCCACGAGCACCCATTTCGATACTTAAGTTACAAACTGTCATACGGCCTTCCATAGTCATGTTTTCGAATACATCACCAGCATATTCAACAAAATAACCTGTTCCTCCAGAAGTAGTTAATTGAGCAATAATATAAAGTGCAACGTCTTTTGGACCAACACCTTTGCTTAATTTACCGTTTACGTTAATACGCATTTTCTTTGGTTTAGGTCGCATAATACATTGCGTAGAAAGCACCATTTCAACCTCAGATGTTCCGATACCAAAAGCAATAGCTCCAAAAGCACCGTGAGTAGACGTATGTGAATCTCCACATACAATAGTAGCACCTGGCAAAGTAATTCCGTTTTCAGGACCTACTACGTGTACAATTCCATTTTTTTGGTGACCTAATCCCCAGTGCGAAATTCCGTATTCGTTTGCATTGTCTTCAAGTGCCTGAAGCTGATTAGCAGAAAGTGGATCTTGTACTGGTAAATGTTGGTTTATGGTTGGTGTATTGTGGTCTGCAGTTGCAAAAGTACGTTGTGGGTATAAAACGTTAACGCCTCTTGATTTTAATCCTAAAAAAGCAACAGGACTCGTAACTTCATGAATGAAATGGCGGTCAATAAAAAACACATCTGGCCCATCTTCAATTTTACGCACAACATGTGAATCCCATACTTTGTCAAATAATGTCTTACTCATTTTTTATTTTTTTAAATTGTAATTTCTATAACCACAGCAATTTCCTGTTCATTATAATAGCAAAACAAAAGTAAAAAAAGATAAAAAAGCGTCAATTTCAATATTTCATTATATACGATACCCAAACTAATTTCCAAATTGCGAAACCGCTTTTTGGTATTAAATTTTGAAAGAAAAATGATGAAGAAACTAATTTACTTTTTCTTTTTCGGCTTTAATTTTCCTTGTTTGTTTTTTGTTTTAATAGTTTGCAAATTTATCTTAAAATCACTATAAAATATAAGGATTTAATTGAAAAAATCTAACAAATTAGATAAAAATAGTAATAATTGTTAGTTTTAAAATCTTTGTAAAAAGCATGTTTTTTAGGTTTTTTGCGGCTTTTAAAGGAGTTTTTCGGACGTTATTTAGATTCAATAAAACATCAAAATACTACGACATCCAAGAAGTGTATTTTTTTAAAATTTTATGATTTTTTGAAGCAGAAATTGATTTTTTGAGAGCAGTATTTTTAAAGATTAATTCAATGAATTTTTAAATTCTAATGGAGTAAGACTGGTTTTCTTTTTGAATAATTTACTAAATGACTGAGGATACTCAAAACCTAATTGATAAGCAATTTCTGCCACTGAAAGATTGGTCGTAATCAAGAAATCTTTTGATTTTTCTATTAATTTCGAATGGATATGCTGTTGCGCATTTAACCCAGTTAAATTACGAAGCATATCGCTGAGATAATGACTTGAAACATTAATCTGCGATGCCAGAAATTCTACTGTTGGCAATCCTCTTTTTAAGGTTTCTGCATTGCTAATATAGTTATCCAGAGTTTCTTCGACTTTTAATAATAAATCGTTACTGATGGTTTTTCTGGTAATAAATTGGCGTTTGTAAAAACGATTGCTGTAATTCAAGAGAACATCAATGTAAGAAACGATCACATCCTGACTCATTTCATCAATTGCGGTATTGAGTTCGTTTTCTATGCTTTGTAATAATCCAATAATAATTGTTTTTTCACTGTCTGAAAGGTGCAGAGCTTCATTGGTATCATAAGAAAAGAAGCCATATTTTTTGATGCTTTTTCCTAAAGGATAATTACGAATAAAATCAGGATGAAATAAAAGTGTATAACCGCCATATTCAACGCCTTCTTCATTTTCAGTAAAAATTAATTGAGTTGGGGAAGCAAACATAAGTCCGCCTTCGTTGAAATCATAATAGCCTTGACCGTAGCCCATTTTTCCTTTGGTAGAAAACTTATAAGAGATCTTATAAAAATCAAGTAAAAAGGCATGATTCGCTAAATTTTCATTTATAACCAACTGTGTATTGTCTACCAAACTCACCATCGGATGAAGCGGTTTTGGAAGTTGAAGCAGATCGTGAAACTGAGATATAGAAGAGATTTTTTCTGGATTATTGTTTTTTCTTTCCATGATATAAAAGTATGAAAATTTGATAGACTAAAATCAGCTTCGGAGAAGCGAAATATTTATAGAAATCATGTTTATTATTGAGAACAAAGCTCCAGCGGAGCGACATATTCATTGCGATAAATATTTCGCTCCGCTGGAGCTCTTTTGTATCTGGATTATTGAATTTCTATACATAATTTTGCTCCGTTGGAGCGTAATAAAAGAATGTTCAATATTTTGGATAGTTTTATTAGAAATAATTATTCTCCAAAGAATTGTTTTCCAAATTCGGTACGAAAAGTTTCTGCGCCTAATTCTAATCTTTGTTTGTAAAGCGCTTTTGCATCTTCGCCAGCAACATATCTTAATTGATTTTTACCGTCGGTTGCGGCTTCATAAACCACACCGGCAATTTGTTCTGGAGTTGATGCCATTTCAAACATCGTGTCAACACTTGCAAACATGCTGTTGGTCATCGCTTCGTATTCAGATTTTGTCGCCGTATCAAGAGAACCGTGTAAAAACTCAGTTTTAATGCCGCCTGGAGAAACGGTTTTAATATGTACTCCAAAAGGATTTAATTCATAAGCCATACTTTCGCTCCAGCCTTCTAATCCCCATTTTGTTGCGTGATAGATTGATCCTAAAGGAAAAGCGATCAATCCACCGATAGAAGTCGTTGAAATGAATAAACCGTTTTTTCTTTCTCTGAAATACGGAATGAATGCATTTGTAACTCTGATTACTCCCAATAAATTAGTATTTAATTGTTTTGTGATTTGATCATCTGTTAAACTTTCCAAAGGGCCAATTAATCCATAACCAGCATTGTTGAAAACGATATCAATGTCGCTTAATTTAAGTGCTTTTTCCACAGTAGTTTGAATTTGATCGTAGTTGGTAACGTCTAAAGGTAAAAGCGTTACATTTTTTAATTGAGAAAGTTCTGTTTCTTTTTCAGGAGTTCTCATGGTTGCAATTACATTCCATCCTTTTTCGTGGAATAATTTTGCTGTTGCTTTTCCTAAACCTGATGATGCACCTGTGATAAAAATTGTTTTCATGATTATTATTTTTTAATTGTTATAATTTGATGAAGCAAAGTTCAGGATACAGTAAAGCTTAAAAGTGTTCATTTTGGTTTAATGAGTATCCAAAATGAATAATTGAAGTTTTTAAGAGAAAATAAATGATTTTTTAAGGTTTTTGTCGCTCTTTCATAATCATGTTAAAAATGCTTTTGTTAACAACTTTAGCTTCTTTATTTCTCTAAAAAAAGCGTAAATTTGAATTCCTCCGATTTTTCATTTCACATTTTGTTATGTTTCATGTTGTCAATGTTTTGCAATATGTGAGATTTGGAATTTTGGACATCAAAATTTGACTTTTACAACTCTATGTATTTAATATTCGATACCGAAACAACCGGATTACCAAAACGCTGGGATGCCCCAATAACCGATTCTGATAACTGGCCTCGCTGTATACAGATTGCTTGGCGACTTCATGACGAAATGGGACAGCTTATCGAGCATCAGGATTATTTGGTAAAACCAGAAGGATTTAATATTCCGTATGATGCCGAGCGTATTCACGGAATCTCAACCGAATTGGCTGAAGCCGATGGAATCACTTTGGCCGAAGTTTTGGAGAAATTCAATATCGCTTTGAGTAAAACCAAATTTATTGTTGGTCAGAATTTAGGTTTCGACGTTAATATTATGGGAGCCGAATTCCATAGAATGGGAGTGGAGTCTCAAATGGCTTCAATGCCGGTTTTGGATACTTGTACCGAAGTTACGGCTTCGTTATTACAGCTTCCAGGAGGTCGTGGAGGAAAATTCAAACTTCCAACTTTGACCGAATTACACAGCTATCTTTTCGATCAGCCATTCGCGGAAGCGCACAACGCAACTGCCGACGTTGAGGCAACTACGCGTTGTTTCTTAGAATTGGTTAGAAGAGAGGTTTTTACAAAAGAAGAGTTAGACGTTCCTAAAGAATATTTCAGAGAATTTCAGGAAAGAAATTTTGAGCCATTTAAGTTAATTGGTCTAAAACACATCAACTTAAAAGCGGCTTCTGATAAAATCAGAGAACAGCTTAAAGCTTTAGCTGGAGAAGGTCAACAGACCGTTGTTTCAGATGAAGATAAAGCTGATTTTAAAGCGACAAAGTTTGCGCATTTGCATAATCATACACAGTTCTCGGTTCTGCAATCGACTATCGGAGTTGGAAATATTGTAGGCTGCTGCAGCCTAAAAACGGAATGCCAGCCGTGGCCATGACAGATACAGGAAACATGATGGGAGCTTTCCATTTTGTGAGCGCTGTTATGAATCACAACAAAGCTGCATCTGGAAAAAATAAAGCTTTAATTGAAGCTGGAGAAGAACCAACAGAAACTGAAGTAAAACCAATTGTAGGTTGTGAATTTAATATTTGTGAAAACCATTTAGATAAAAGTAAAAAAGACAACGGTTATCAGGTTGTTTTGATGGCTAAAAATAAAGCAGGTTATCACAACTTAGCCAAAATGGCTTCGATTGCGTATACTGATGGATTTTATTATGTTCCGAGAATTGACAGAAAGATTGTTGAGCAATACAAAGGCGATATCATGGTTTTGTCTGGGAATTTATACGGAGAAATTCCGAGTAAAATCTTAAATATTGGCGAAAACCAAGCAGAAGAAGCTTTAATTTGGTGGAAAGAACAATTTGGCGAAGATTTCTATCTTGAAGTAATGCGTCACAATCAGGAAGATGAAAATCGTGTCAACAAAACCTTGATTGAGTTCTCTCAAAAACACAATGTCAAATTAATCGCTACTAACAATACTTATTATTTAAATAAAGAAGATGCCAATGCGCACGATATTTTACTTTGTGTAAAAGACGGTGAAAAGCAAGCAACACCAATTGGTCGTGGTCGTGGTTATCGCTACGGACTTCCAAATCAGGAATACTACTTCAAGTCGCAAGACGAGATGAAAAAGCTTTTTGCTGATTTGCCAGAAGCGATTATCAATATTCAGGAAATTATTGATAAGGTTGAAGGATATTCATTGTATCGAGATGTATTACTTCCGAAATTCGAAATCCCCGACGAATTTATGGTTCCCGAAGATGAAGAAGACGGTGGTGTACGTGGAGAAAATAAATACTTGAGACATCTTACTATGGAAGGTGCCAAAAGAAGATATGGAGAAATTACGGAATCAATTCAGGAACGTTTGGATTTTGAGTTAATGACGATTTCAAACTCAGGTTATCCGGGTTATTTCTTGATTGTACAGGATTTCATCGCGGAAGCAAGAAAAATGGACGTTTCGGTTGGTCCGGGTCGTGGTTCTGCAGCGGGTTCTGCCGTTGCATATTGTCTCGGAATTACAAACATTGACCCAATTAAATATGACTTACTTTTTGAGCGTTTCCTAAATCCTGACCGTGTATCGATGCCCGATATTGATATCGACTTTGATGACGAAGGTCGTGGACGTGTAATGGAATACGTAATCAATAAATACGGTCAAAAACAGGTTGCGCAGATTATCACTTATGGTAAAATGGCAACCAAATCGGCGATTCGTGATACGGCGCGTGTATTGGATTTACCTTTATTTGAAGCTGATAGAATCGCAAAACTGATTCCGGGAATGATGCCGTCAAAATGGAATTTGGCGCGTTTTATTTCGGAGAGTGAAGAGGAAGTCAAAAAAGCCCTTCGTTCGGACGAATTTGATAATGTTAAAGAATTAATTGCGATTGCCAATGAAGATGACTTGGCAGGAGAAACCATTCAGCAGGCAAAAATCCTTGAAGGATCGATGCGTAACACTGGAATTCACGCCTGCGGGGTTATTATTACGCCGTCGGATATTACGAATTACGTTCCTGTAACAACAGCAAAAGATTCAGATTTATATGTAACACAGTTTGATAACTCGGTTGCAGAAAGTGCCGGATTGCTGAAAATGGACTTCTTGGGTCTGAAGACCCTAACGCTGATAAAAGATACCGTAAAATTGGTAAAATACAGAACAGGAATCGAACTAGATCCTGATACTTTCCCAATCGATGACGAAGAAACATATGCGCTTTTCCAAAGAGGTGAAACCGTTGGAATCTTCCAATATGAGTCGCCTGGGATGCAGAAATACATGAAAGATCTTAAGCCAACGGTTTTTGGAGATTTAATTGCCATGAATGCATTGTATCGTCCGGGACCTTTGGAGTATATTCCGTCTTTCGTTCGAAGAAAAAACGGCGACGAGGAAATTAAATACGATTTAGATGCCTGTGCGGAATATTTGTCTGAAACCTATGGAATTACGGTTTACCAAGAGCAGGTAATGCTTTTGTCTCAGTCTTTGGCAGGATTTACAAAGGGTGAGGCCGACGTTTTGCGTAAAGCGATGGGTAAGAAACAAAAAGACGTATTAGATAAAATGAAGCCGAAGTTTGTTGAACAAGCAGCAGACAAAAGGTCACGATGCAAAGATTCTGGAGAAAATCTGGAAAGACTGGGAAGCTTTTGCGAGTTATGCCTTCAACAAATCGCACTCTACTTGTTATGCCTGGATTGCGTACCAAACGGCTTATTTGAAAGCGCATTATCCTGCGGAATATATGGCAGCGGTACTTTCGAATAACATGAACGATATCAAACAAGTTTCTTTCTTCATGGAAGAATGTAAACGTATGGGATTACAAGTTCTTGGACCAGACGTAAACGAATCGTACTATAAATTTACTGTAAACGATGACTACGCAGTTCGTTTCGGAATGGGAGCGATTAAAGGTGTTGGTTCTGGAGCAGTAGAAACCATTGTTGAAAACAGAAAAGACGGAAGATATAAATCGATTTTTGATTTGGCAAAACGAATTGATTTGCGTGCGACTAACAAAAAAGCGATTGAGAATTTAGCACTCGCCGGAGGTTTTGATTCTTTTGAAGGAACAACCAGAGCCCAATATTTCCACGACGATGGTGACGGAATTACTTTCTACGAAAAGGCAATGCGCTACGGATCGAAATTTCAAGAAAATGAAAACTCTTCGCAAGTAAGTTTGTTCGGAGAAGCTAGTGAAGTTCAAATTGCCGAACCAGTTGTACCGCCATGTGAAGATTGGAGTACAATGGAGAAACTGGCAAAAGAAAAAGAAGTTGTTGGAATCTATATTTCTGGACATCCGCTTGATGATTTTAGATTTGAGATGAAATACTTCTGCAATAACCGATTGGAATCGTTGAAAAGCATGAATGAGTTTGTTGGAAAGAATTTACACTTTGCAGGAATTATCAATAATGTACAGCATCGTGTTGCCAAAAACGGAAAAGGTTGGGCAGCATTCAACTTAGAAGGTTATGATGAAAGTTACGAGTTTAAGATTTTTGGTGAAGAATACTTGAAGTTCCGCCATTTCTTAATTCAGAACAATTTTGCCTTTTTGAAAATAATGATCAAAGACGGATGGGTAAATCACGATACTGGTAAGAAATCCGATCCAAGAATGCAGTTTGTTGAGATTCGACAATTGCAGGATATCTTGGAAGCTTTTGCTAAAAAGCTAATTTTATTGCTAAATATTAAAGATCTTCATCCTGAGTTTATTCATAAACTGAGTCATTTGTTCAATGAAAATAAAGGAGATAATTCTGTGACTTTTGAAATCATGGAATTAGAAAAAATAAAAAAACTGGTTGAGGTAGAAACTCCAACAGATTTTGAAGACTCAGAAGATGGCGTTTTTGAAGCTGATAATGAGAGTGAAGATGCCGCAATGGAGGATACAAAAATCCAAGAAGTAAATGAGGTCGAAGAGATAAAAGTAGTGACCAAATTGAGTATGCCAAGTCGCCGTTTGAAGGTTAAAATTTCCACTGAATTATTGCAGGAATTGGAGAAAATGCAGATTAATTTTAAATTGAACTAAAAATTTAACAGTTAAATTTTAAACACATGTTAATTTTTTATGTTAAAAATATGCATGCATAATAGTTTTTTAGTAATATTGTCCAAAATTACAACGTTTTCGTTCCGAGTCTAACTTTACAAATTGTAAGAATGTGTTAAAATATTCTAAGTTTGTATAAATCAATAAATCAAAATTATGAAAAAGAACCTATTTTTATTAGGATTATTAGTTTGCTCAATGGCAACAATGGCGCAGACAGAAAAAGCGGACAAACCAGAAACATGGTACTTCAAATTAGGAGGATCATATTTCAATCAAACTGCTTCAACTGAGTTTCCAACTGTGGGAGGAAATGCTGCATTGGATAGAACTTATGTAGGAGGAAAATTAGTTTCTGAAAAAAGTATTACAGGTTCTTTTGGACAAGGTTTCAGAACTGGAATAACTGCGGGATACCGTTTTTCAACTCGTATAGGAGTAGAGCTTGGGGTTAACTATTACACTAGCCACGACAAAACAATGGCTCAAACAACTTCTGATCAGCCTTACATTCCAACATCTGCAACAACAGGTATTTATAATTTTAAATCAGTTGGTCAAATTACAGCTTTTGATATTGCGCCTGCAATTGTAATGTTTTTAGGAGAATCTAACGGATTTGAACCTTATACAAAAGTTGGGGTTTTAGTTCCAATTCATGGAGATTTAGAAATTAAAACAGATGCTGTTGCTCCAGTTGGAGTTAATCCAGGTACTGGCGCTCCAGTTTTTGGAAATGTTCACAGTGTTGATAAAGTAAAACCAAATCCAACAATTGGATTCACTGCTGCTGTAGGTACAACTTATAAGTTGACTTCACACCTTTCTGCTTTTGCAGAATTAGAATACCGTAATTTTACAGTTCACGGAAAAACAAAAGAAACCACTGATTTTACAGTTAACGGAAATGATGCGTTAGCTAGTAGAACTACAGCGCAAATTCACACAAATTATAGAGATAGTTTGAATGTTAATTCAAATAACGGCGCAACTAATCCAAACGGAGTTGATTCAACAAAAGCAATGGATGAGTTAAGCTCTTATGTTGGAATTTCTGGTTTAGGATTAACATTAGGTATCAAATACAGCCTATAATTTCCATTTTTTTATAGTTTACAGTTTAAAAAAAGAGGATATTCTTTCGAATATCCTCTTTTTTTGTCTTTAGATTTTTTTATAAGTTGCCTCTAGCTTTAGCTCGAGGTTATTGAGATTGAAGAGAATAAAAAAGGCTTTAGCCCAACTATTAGTTTGGCTAAAGTCCTATATGATTTTTTTGAAATTATTCCTTCAGCTAAAGCAGGAGGTAATTCAACAATATACTATTTTGAAGCTTCTCTAAATTCTTTCAAAACCTGATCAATAACCCAAGTGGTTCTTGCGCCAGAAGTTCCTTTAGATGGAGAAGCGTTTTCTTTGCCTAATAATTCAGCAAGAACAGTTTCAATAAATGGTTGTTGAATATGAAGAGGATTTTCTATCGTAATACTTTCTTTGTCTCCATTTGCATATTGAATATGAACAGGATCATTTCCAAAAGTAGAAAACGAGATTTTACCTTTATCTCCTACAATTTCAGTGTTATCATAACGTTCAAAGCTCGCAAAATCCCATATTCCAGAACCGTGAATTCCGTTTTCAAATAAAAATGACATTGAAACAGCATCTTCTGCAGGATAAGCCATTAATTGAGAAGTCGCATGTCCGCGAACTGATTTAATCGGACCTAAAACAAAATCAAGGAAATCTAAAGTATGGCAAGCCAAATCAACAAAAATTCCGCCTCCTGAAATATGCGGTAAAACAGTCCACGGAAGATTGATTTCGTCATCATAACGTGCTTCAAAAGGATGGTACAAAACACAATTGACGTGTCTGATAGTTCCTAATTTTCCTTGATCAATAATTTCTTTTATCTTTAAAAAACGAGGTAAAGCTCTTCTGTAATACGCAACAAATAGAGGAACATTATGCTCTTTGCAAGTGTTGATCATTTCGTTGCATTCTTCAAACGTCAATGCCATCGGTTTTTCTACATAAACTGGCTTTCCAGCTTTAGCACATAAAATGGTGTATTCTTTATGAGAAGATGGAGGAGTAGCGATATAAACAGCATCGACCTCCGGATCATTAATTAAATCTTCAGCATTCGAATACCATTTTGGAACATTGTGGCGTTTTGCGTAATCTTCGGCAAGTGCCGCATCTCTTCGCATAACAGCAACCAAAGCAGAGTTTGGAGCTTTCTGAAATGCAGGTCCGCTTTTTACTTCAGTCACATTCCCGCAGCCAATAATTCCCCATTTTATAATTTCCATTGTGTAAGTTTTTAGTTTCTCAAATTTAAAAAAGGTTTGCCACGAATTGCACTAATTTCCACTAATTCTTTGTGGTTATAATATTTGCCACAGATTAAAAAGATTTTCACAGATTATAAAAATCATTTTAATCTGTGGCAAAAAGCACTCTACAAATTCCCATTAATTAAATTCGTGCTAATTCGTGAAATTCGTGGCAAAAAAAATAAAGCCACGAACTCACAAATAAATCATGAATTCGTGGCTAAAAAAATTAAGCTTAAAGTTTTACTTTTTAGGCAAAGCTTTAAAACCCATATTGTAAAGTGTAAAAGCTTGAATGTCTACGTTCTCTTGAATCGTAGCGGCAACAGATTTTCCTGCTCCATGACCTGCTTTAACATCAATTCTAATTAAAACTGGGTTTTCTCCTGTTTGTTTTTCCTGTAATTCAGAAGCAAATTTGAAACTGTGTGCAGGAACTACACGGTCATCATGATCTCCAGTAGTTACCATTGTTGCAGGATAATGAGTTCCTGGTTTTACATTATGAACTGGAGAATATCCTTTTAAATATTCAAACATTTCTTTGCTGTCTTGAGCAGTTCCATAATCAAAAGCCCATCCTGCACCTGCTGTAAAAGCATTGTAACGAAGCATGTCCATAACTCCAACAGCTGGTAGAGCCACTTTCATTAAATCAGGACGTTGTGTCATTGTTGCACCAACTAACAAACCTCCATTAGATCCTCCGCGAATGGCTAAATAATCAGATGAGGTATATTTTTGAGCGATTAAATATTCTGCAATGACAATGAAATCATCAAATACATTTTGTTTTTGAAGTTTTGTTCCTGCATCATGCCATTTTTTTCCGTACTCGCCACCACCTCTAAGGTTAGCAACTGCATAAACACCTCCGTTTTCCATCCAAACTGCATTAGCAATGCTAAAGCTTGGTGTTAAAGAAATATTGAATCCGCCGTAACCGTAAAGAATAGTTGGGTTTTTACCGTCTAATTTTGTTCCTTTTTTATACGTAATAATCATCGGAACTTTTGTACCATCTTTTGAAGTATAGAAAACTTGTTTAGACTCATAATCTTCGCTTTTGAAATCTACTTTTGGTTTTTGATATACTTCAGATTTGCCAGATTTTGGTTCCAAAGAATAGATGCTTCCTGGAGTTGTATAATTAGCAAAGCTGTAGTATAAAATTTTGTCAGCTTTTTTACCGCTAAATCCACCAGCAGTTCCAACAGCAGGAAGTTTAATTTCACGAACTAATTTTCCATTGTAATCATATTGTTGTACAAATGAAACGGCATCTTTAGTATAATTCGCAAAGAAATAACCACCGCCAGTTGAAGGAGATAAAATATCTTTAGTTTCTTTAATAAAATCTTTCCAATTCTCAGGTTTCGGATTTGCTGCATCAACGGTTACAATACGTTTATTAGGAGCCTTAAAATCTGTTTCGATAAATAATTTGCTTCCTTCGTTTTCGATAACATTATTATCGCTGTCAAAATTGTCAACGATTGTAACAATAGGACTATTTGCTTTAGTTAGATCTTTAATGTACAATTCATTTCCGTAAGTAGAGTTAGCGACTGTAATTACCAAATAACGATTGTCTTCAGTAACATATCCGCCTACATATCTTCTTTTCTGATCAGCTCCAAAAATTACTTTATCGTCTTTTTGAGAAGTTCCCAATTTGTGGAAATATAATTTATGCTGATCTGTTTTAGCAGATAATTCACTTCCTTTCGGCTTGTCATAACTAGAGTAGTAAAAACCTTCATTTCCATGCCAAGAAACGCCACTAAATTTTATGTCAACCAAAGTATCTTCTAAAACTTTCTTAGAAAGTGCATCTATAATGATTACTTTTCTCCAGTCGCTTCCGCCTTCAGAAATTGCATAAGCAGCTTTGCTTCCGTCTTTAGAAAAATCAAGTCCGCCAAGAGAAGTTGTTCCGTCTTTAGAAAAAGTATTTGGATCTAAGAAAACTTCTTCTTTACCATTTTCATCTTTTCTGTAAACAACAGATTGATTCTGAAGTCCATTGTTTTTAGAGTAATAAGCAAATTTTCCTTCTTTAGATGGAGCTCCAATTTTTTCGTAGTTCCAAAGTTTTTCCATTCGCTTTTTAAGTTCGTTACGAAATGGAATTTTATCTAAATAACCATAAGTAACTTCGTTTTCGGCTTTTACCCAAGCACCTGTTTCAGCAGATTTATCATCTTCTAGCCAGCGATACGGATCGCTTACTTTGGTGTCAAAATAAACATCAACAGTTTCTCCTTTTTTAGTTTGCGGATATTGCAATTTGCCTTGTCCAAACGAAATTCCTGCGGTTGTAATTGCCATTAATAAAAATGTTTTTTTCATAGTTAGTTTTATCTGTTGTAACAAAAATAGCACTTTTTGTTGTGAAAATTGAAATGAAAAATTAAACCATATAAGTGATGTAAGTTCATTTAAACCGTTTGCTTAATTTTACTTATATGACTTATATGGTTTGAAATTGTTACAGATTAAAGTTAACCCCCAAAACGATATTTCTTCCAATATTCGGAATACCGTCTGTTTTTAATCTAGAAAGGTGAGCAATGTATTTTTTATCAAATAAATTGTTTCCGTTTAGGTTGATGTCAAAAGCAGTTTTTCCTAGTTTAACTGTTCCTCCAAAACCTAAGTTTACCAAAGTATAACCTTTAGAGGCAGTTTCGAAACCACTTACATTATCTTGGTTAAAAGTTGAAGAAACATTCAAAGAAGCAAAACCTTCGCTTAACCAGTTTTTAATATTAAATTCAGTTCTTAATGTATTATTCCAATTGTTTGCAGGAATCAAAGGCAGATAATCTTTGTTTTCTTTTTTACCTGTAACAGTTTCAAAACTAGTTTCAAAATGCAACCAATCTAATGGATGCGGGTGAAAGTGAAGGCCAACTTCTCCCCCGTACAATTGTGCATTGTCTTGAACATAAGCAAAAACATCATTATCGTCTCTAATTTCTCCAGTTGGCGAAGTGTAGATATAATTGTTTACATGATTGTAGAACCCGTTTACGAAAAATTCAAAATGCGTATTTTTATACTCTAAATTCAAATCGGTTTGCACGTTTTGTTCTGTTTTTAAATCAGCATTTCCAATTTCATAACGATTCGTTCCTTCGTGAACGCCGTTTGAAGTTAACTCAGCTAAGTTTGGCGCTCTAAAACCAGTCGCCACATTTAAGCGAAACGTTAACGGCTCTGCTAGTTTAGTTTTGTAACCTAAAGAAGCATTGAAACTATCAAAAGAACGATCTAAAGCCTGAAAATAACCTTCTTCGCCTTCGGTTCCGTGAGCGATAGAAGTAATGTTTCTGTTGTCAAAACGCAATCCGGCTTGAATAACGCTGTTTTCCCATTCGTAGTTGGCGGTTCCAAAAACACCAAAATCATTAGTTGTGGCATCTGGAATCAAGTATTCTTCTCCAGAATTTTTGTTTGTCTGATGCATTCCTTGAACACCAAAAATAGTTTCGATTTTTCCGAATTTAGGAAAATGGTATTTTGCATTATAATTAAAAGTATTCAATTTCATGTGTAAAGAAGCCTCGTTGCTGTCTTCAAACTCGCTTCTGTCATTTGCGATATATCCTAAATCAACATCTAGTTTAGAGTTTTCGAAAAAGATAACATTGTTTAAACTCAATAAATGATTAAAAATTCCTTGTCTTGGAAATTGAGTGTCTTTGCTTGAGGATTGTTCAGCAATTCCGTCTTCAGGAATTCCAATATCCAATTTGTTGTAATTATATCGAACAACACTAGAAAAAGTAGAGTTGCTGTAACCAATTCCAGTTTTAAAATCAGTTTCATTATAGCGAGAATTTGTTACGCGGTCGCCGCCAGAAATCTTGTAATCAGAATGTGTGTTGTAGCTTCCTCTAGCTAAGAATTTCCAATTATCAGTAGAAGTTTTTAATCCAATTGATGAATTGCTTCCTTCTGTATTTGTAAAATATTTTTGGCTGAAATTGGCTTTGAAAGTACCTGCATCAGCAAATTTTTCAGGATTGAAATATAAAACACCTCCTAATGCATCAGAACCATACAATAATGAAGCTGGACCTTTAATGACTTCAACGCTTTCAATTCCGGCATCGTTTAAACCTAAACCATGTTCGTCTCCAAACTGTTGGTTTTCGATACGGACACCTTGAGAATAAACCAAAACGCGATTACCGCTAAGTCCACGAATTACTGGTTTTCCGATAGAAGTTCCTGTAGAAATCTGAGAAACTCCAGGAATTGTCGCCAAACCTTCAATCAAAGTAGAGGTTCCTTTTTGCTGTAATGTTTTAATGCTTTCATGCTCAATTTTCATTACGTTTTGAGATTGTAATTTGTTGAAAGGCGTTGAAACTACCACTTCGTCCATTTCTAAAATAGACTCTTCAAGAACAATGTCTAGCGTATTTTGTTTCAGTAATTTAACAATTGTTTTGTTTTGATTGGCGTATCCAACATAAGTAAAAGCAATACGTAAGCTTCCGTTAGGAAGATTATTCAATTCGTACTTTCCATTTGCGTCTGTCGTAGTTCCTTTATGTAATTCTGGAGCATAAACAGAAACTCCAGGCAATGGATTATTTTGATTGTCGGTTACTGTTCCAGAAACCGAGTTTTGAGCAGTAAGAATGCTCGAAAACCCTAAAATAAGGGCAATTATAAATTTTTTCATTTGAAAATGATGCTATAGTTAATTGAGTTTTTTCTCCGAATGAAAAACCAAAAACCAACAATAAAGCATTCTGATCCTGATTGATAAAAATAGGATTAGAAAACTCAATGTTATTTTGAATTTAAATTAAAAGAAATGTGAAGTTTTTCGAATAATCGAAACCTTAAGAAACTATATTAGCAGGAGGGCCACGTAAGAAATACGAGGTGGTTGAAATTGAAAAAATCTTCTCTGAAAATGGGAAGAAATAAGGTGTTCCTCTGTGAAATGAATGAAATTCAAAAGAGAAATTTTGTGGCAGAACAAAAGACTCAAAAGCAAAATGACAAACAAAACAAACGTCATAGTCATGATGCTGATGTGTTATTTCACCATTTGGATCATTGTAATCATGATGGCATTGTTTTTCTGAAAGCTGTTTTACGATATGCTCATAACTGTGTATCGACTGAAACAATATCGAGAACAATATTGCTACAGCAAAAGATAAACTTAATATGAGTCGCTTTCTTTTCATGCTTTGCAAAGGTATAAAAGATAAAAAGAAAATTGATGAATTTTTTGTTTCAACGAATTGAATTATTGAAAAAAATGCGACAATTAATTTTATTCGCAGTCAAAATGAGAATATTTTTACTTCTTATCTTTACTACAGAAAGCAATATATTATATTTGTATGTGAAATAAATACGCGCCAAAAAGCGTTTATTTGTAATCATCTCTTAAAAACTAAAACCACGATATGCGAATTATTTTTAGCTGTTTATTTTTACTCACTTTTTTTAACTCTTTTGCGCAAGCAGACGTTAAGCCTGAGATAAAACCAGTTATAAAAATAGATTCTCTGTATCGAGAAGATCAGTTTTACTTTTCGGTTACTTATAATATGTTTACCGATATTCCAGTTAATTTCAAACAAAATAAATTTTCTCTAGGACTTTCGGGAGGTTTCTTGCGCGATATGCCTGTAAATAAATCTCGAACAGTTGCAATTGCGGCAGGATTAGGTTTAAGCTATCAGAATTATTATCAAAATTTAACGATTTCTGAAGACGCTTCGGGAGCAATTATATACGGAGTAAATAGTTCTAGCGAATATGCGTCTAATCGTTATAGACAATATTCTGTAGATCTTCCAATAGAATTTAGATGGCGTAATTCGACTTACGAAAGCACTAAATTTTGGCGTATTTATGGCGGAGTAAAATTGAGTTATGTTTTTTCAAGTTCATCTATTCTTGATGATGGAGAAAAAACGTATAGGATCAACAATAACGGGGATATTAATAAATTTCAATACGGCCCATATCTTTCGGCAGGATATAACACTTGGAATGTATATATATATTACGGCTTAAGTCCGTTGTTTAATTCGGCGACTACTTTGTCTGGCGAAAAAATCAATATGAAAACGCTAAATGCAGGATTGATCTTTTATATTTTATAACCACAGATATAAAAATAAAAGTTGTGGCATTATTCCAATAAACAATCCAATTAGTATTTCTCTAGAAGTATGCGCATTCATTTCTAAACGAGATGAAGCTACAATTCCTGACAATAAAATAAGTAAAGCAGACCAATACGGATTGTGCAGTTGAAGATGAATGTTTAATCCGATAACGAAGATCGTTAAACCTGAAATGGCAACCATGTGAAGACTTGCTTTTGTTTTGAAAAGAACACAAACCAATGCCAAAATACTACTAAATAAGGCTCCAAGAAAAAAGAAATGAAGTTCAGGATAACGTGTAATTACAATACTTCTTTTAACTAATAAAATATATAAAAAACATTGCAAAATAAGCGGAATTGCTCGTTCTGAAGTTTGGCTCAGCATGATTGATTTTACATGTCCAGTTGATTTTAATAGTAAATAAAATAAAACAGGAACAATTATGTTAATCACTAAAATTTGAATTAGAACAAAGTATTTTTCATTTGTACTAAATACGTCGTCTTTATAAAATAAATAAAACAAAGTGGCGTACATCGATATAAAAATCGGATGTAATATATAAGAAAAGAGTGGGAGTAATTTTTTCAAAATCTGCAAATTTGTGGTCTAAAAACAAATATACTCAATAAAAGTTTTCTGCCACGAATTACACTAATTTTCACGAATTCATTTATAAAAAACCTAAATCTGCGACTCTAATTTTAAGAATTCAACAAATAGAATAATTAGTGAAAATTTGGGAAATTAGTGGCAAACCTTTTTTTAAATTTGAAAAAAAGAAATTACCAAATGAGCATAAATTTAAAAAGCCTGGTTTCAGTTCTCAACGCCAAATGGATTGGCTCAGATGCTGATGTTTTAATCGATCATATCTCCATTGACAGCCGTTCGCTTCAAAACGGATCGCAAACATTATTTTTTGCTTTGGCGGTATAAACAATGATGCTCATTTATTTATTCCAGATTTAATAGAAAACAAAGTTCAGAATTTTGTTGTTCAATATATTCCAGAAGGTTATGCAGGCAAAGCTAATTTTTTGGTTGTCGAAAATACGCTTTGGGCTCTTCAGGAATTTGCGACTTATTATAGAAATCTTTTTCATTTTCCAGTTATCGGCATAACAGGAAGCAACGGTAAAACGATCGTAAAAGAATGGCTTAATTTCTTATTGAGTCCCGATTATAATATCATTAGAAGCCCTAAAAGTTATAACTCTCAAGTCGGAGTTCCGCTTTCGGTAATTGCGATTAATGAAAAACATAATTTAGGAATTTTCGAAGCAGGAATTTCAACAGTTAATGAAATGGTTAAACTGGAGAAAATCATTAAACCAAATATTGGAGTTTTAACAAGCATTGGTTCTGCGCACGATGAAGGCTTCGAAAACTTAGTGCAGAAAATTGATGAAAAACTACTCTTGTTTAAAGATTGCCCGATCATTATTTATCAAAAAAATGAAGTCGTAGATTCTTGCTTGTCTCAATTTGTTGCTGAATATATGCTTCATCCGAGAAAACTGTTTTCTTGGAGTTTTACTGATCAAAATGCAGATGTTTTTATTGAAAAAAGAGAACACAGAAACGATCATACTTTTATACAATATCAATACAAAAATGAGACTTTCAATTTAGAAATTCCGTTTAACGATTCGGCTTCTGTAGAAAATGCGATTTCTTGTTTATTGGTTTTGTTAAACTTTAATTACGATCAGGAAACAATTCAGAACAGAATCGAGATGCTTTATCCTGTTCGAATGCGTTTGGAAGTAAAAAACGGAATTAACAATTGCAGTATCATTGATGATAGTTATAGTTCCGATTTTCAATCGCTTAAAATTGCTTTAGATTTCTTAGAAAGCCAGAAGAAAAAAGGCGCTTCTAAAACGGTTATTTTATCAGATATTTTCCAAAGCGGATTCACAAACGAAGAATTATATTCTAAAGTTGCTCAGTTAATTTTAGACAATAAAATAAATCGCATAATTGGCATTGGAGCGACAATTTCTTCCTTTGCAGATCAGTTTCCAAATAGCACAATGTTTGATAATACAGCTGATTTTATTGCCGAAATTGACAATCTGAATTTCAATAACGAAACCATTTTAATAAAAGGAGCTAGATCTTTTCAGTTTGAAGAAATTGTATCGCTTTTAGAAGAAAAAACACATGAGACTATTCTAGAGATTAATCTCGATGCTATAAGCCATAACTTTAATTACTATAAGTCAAAACTGGCGCCAAATGTCAAAATGATGGTGATGGTTAAAGCATTTGGTTATGGAAATGGCGGTTTAGAAATTGCGAAATTGCTAGAACATCATAAAGTTGATTATTTGGGTGTGGCTTTCGCCGATGAAGGAATCGCATTGAAAAATGGTGGAATAAAACTTCCAATTATGGTTTTAAATCCCGAATCGACAAGTTTCCCTTCGATCATTCAATATCAGCTAGAACCTGAAATTTATAGCTTGAAAGGATTAAATGCCTTTTTGAAAATTGCTCGCGAAAAGAACCTAAAAGATTATCCTATTCATATCAAAATGGATACAGGAATGCATCGTTTAGGTTTTGAAAATAATACTATCGACGAATTAATTGCGACTTTAAAAGGAAATTCAACTGTTCGTGTGCAAAGTATTCTATCGCATTTGGCAACAAGCGATGACCCGAAACATTTTGATTTTGTGAGACAACAAATCGCATTGTTTGAAAAATTGTCTTCAAAATTAATGGCAGAATTAAATATCAATCCAATTCGTCATACATTAAATACTTCTGGAATCAGTAATTTTCCTGATGCGCAATACAGCATGGTGCGTTTGGGAATTGGTTTGTATGGAGTTTCAAATGATCCAGCCGAACAGAAATATCTGGAAAATGTTGGAACATTAAAATCAATAATTTCTCAAATTAGAACTATTCCAGCTGGTGACAGTGTTGGTTACGGACGCCGTTTTATGGCAGATGCAGCAACCAAAATTGCAACAATCCCAATTGGCTACGCTGACGGGATTGCTAGATTATGGGGTAATGAAGTTGGTTATGTAACAATCAAAAATCAGAAAGCCAAAATCGTCGGAAGTGTCTGCATGGATATGCTGATGGTTAATGTAAGCGATATAGAATGTAAAGAAGGAGATTCGGTAATTATTTTCGGAGAAAGCCCAACCGTTATAGAAATGGCTGTAGCCTTAAAAACAATTCCGTATGAGATAATGACAAGTATTTCGCAACGAGTAAAGAGGGTATTTTTTAGGTAATTTTAAGAATTTCCAATAAAATTGCGTATTTTCGATATTCATTTATTATTCAACTAAACAGATCAAATATGGGATTTTTTTCAGAATTTAAGGAATTTGCAATGAAGGGCAACGTAGTCGATTTGGCTGTCGGTGTAATCATTGGAGCTGCTTTTGGTAAAATTGTAAGCTCGTTAATCGAAGATGTAATTACGCCGCTGTTATTGAAACCTGCTTTAGATGCTTGCACATATGTCAACTATCGAACAATTAACTGCTTTTGGAGGAGTCAAATATGGTGTTTTTATTTCGGCAGTAATCAATTTTATTATTGTTGCTTTTGTTTTGTTCTTAATAATTAAAGGAATAAACCACGCTAAAAAGAAAGAAGTTCCTGCGCCGGCAGCTCCAGCAGCGCCAACTCAAGAAGAGTTGCTTACACAAATTAGAGATTTATTAAAAAATAAATAAAAATACAATACCGCTACACTAAGTCTAACTTAACCGCCTTCTAAAGAGGCGGTTTTTTTTAAATTTACTTTAAGATTAATAACTAATTGATTTGCACAAAAAAAATATGGGTTGTAGTGTAGATTTTTATCTTTTGAAAAGAGATATTTTAAGAGCTAAGTTTATTGAGCTAGAAAAAGAAGAAGATAAGTATGCTTTTTTTAGAAACTACTTGATTGAGAAAAACATTAAGGAAGGGAATACATATTCTTCAACTGATGCAAGTATTATAATTCAGAAAGTTAAGGAGGATACATTATTATTGAATAGACATGAATTAAGTGATATTAAAAATTATATTTATGAAGTATCTGTTGGGTACAGTTATAATCCAGAAAACGAGATATTTATAAGAAAAATGCGTGAATTTGGTTTCGAATTAATACATGATATTTCACATGGTTGTGCAAGCCTTTTTCTTTTGAGTCTTGGTGATTCTGAATCAGTAGATTATTCAAGTTGGAATTATGATGAAAGAGATAGAATGAACCTTAAAAGAGAGGAGTTTATTCAAGAACTCGATTATATTATACTCCTTCATAGTAAAATACAACTTAATGAATGTGATAATCTTGATGAAAAAAATGAACTAATTGCTACTATTGAAAATCTTGAAAAAAACGAATTATTGTATAGCGTTATAGAAAGTCATTTTGATTCTGCAATGGAAGATGAAAAGTTGGTGAATAATAGTGAGTCTATATTATTTAATGCTGTAGAATTAAATAGAAAGATTGAAAATACTAAGGATGGAATTATAATTCTCTATTCTTAATAGTTTTTTATGGATTATTTAATTTGTTTCGTTTTTTTTAATTGAGAAAGAGCTTCTAATTAAATAAAACGTTTTGTTTAATTTGTAACATTTTGTTATTTTTTGTGAATCACCTTGTGGAGACTTTTATTATACTTACTTTTGCGTTACAAAATTAGATTAATTGATTATTTAAAAATATAAAAATGAGAATTGCAGTTGTAGGCGCTACTGGAATGGTAGGCGAAGTAATGCTTAAAGTATTAGCAGAAAGAAACTTTCCTGTTACAGAATTAATCCCTGTTGCATCAGAAAGATCAGTAGGAAAAGAAGTTGAATATAAAGGAACCAAATATAAAGTAGTAGGATTACAAACAGCTGTTGATATGAAAGCTGATATCGCTATTTTCTCTGCTGGAGGTGATACTTCATTAGAGTGGGCTCCAAAATTTGCTGCTGCTGGAACAACTGTAATCGACAACTCTTCTGCATGGAGAATGGATCCAACAAAAAAATTAGTAGTTCCAGAAATCAATGCTGATGTTTTAACTAAAGAAGATAAAATTATTGCAAACCCAAACTGTTCTACTATTCAAATGGTATTAGCTTTGGCTCCTTTGCACAAAAAATACAACATCAAAAGAATCATTGTTTCTACTTACCAATCTATCACAGGAACTGGTGTAAAAGCGGTTAAACAATTAGAAAATGAGTATGCTGGAATTCAAGGCGATATGGCTTACAAATATCCTATTCATAGAAATGCAATTCCACATTGCGACAGTTTTGAAGAAAACGGATATACTAAAGAAGAAATGAAGTTAGTTCGTGAAACTCAAAAAATCCTTTCTGACAACACAATCAGAGTTACAGCTACTGCAGTTCGTGTACCAGTTGTAGGCGGACACAGTGAAGCGGTAAATGTTGAGTTTACAAATGATTTTGAGGTAAATGAAGTTCGTGAAATCTTACACAACACTGATGGAGTAGTGGTTCAAGATAATTTAGATACCTTTACTTACCCAATGCCATTATATGCAGAAGGTAAAAATGATGTTTTTGTTGGAAGAATTCGTCGTGACGAAAGCCAGCCAAATACATTAAACATGTGGATTGTTGCTGACAACTTAAGAAAAGGAGCGCAACAAACACAATCCAAATCGCTGAATATTTAATTAAAGCTGGTTTGGTATAATTGAGAGATTAAATAAAATTGTTATAAAGAGAAAACCGTAATTGCAGTAATGTAATTACGGTTTTTTTGTGAGAAATAGTTTTAACTTAGCGGTTAAAATTGAAACGCTATGAATTTCGAGAATTACAAAATAATCCCTAATTACAATACCAATAAAACAGATCTTTTTACAGCCGATGAAGAAGATATATTGGCGTGCGAAAAAACATTAAACATAACTTTTGACGAAGATTACAAAGAATATGTTCAAAATTACGGAAGTGGAATTTTAGGAGGCACTTATGTTAGGGTTTATCTTCCTGAAACGATTGTTTTGACTCTAGAAGAATGGAAAAGCCGTATTACTGAATATTGGTTTTGGGATGAAGGAAAAGAGGTTTTAACAAAAGAGGAAGTATTGAAATCGGTTAGAATTGGAGACACTTTTGATGGAGACGAAATCATTCTTTTAAATAGTCAATATTACATTCTGCCACGATACAGCGAAATGATTTATAAAGCTGGAAATACGTTGGAAGAAACAGTTACCTGGTTGTGTTCGTCTGGAATTTTAACGGAAGCTTTTTCTGAACGAGAATTTGAACCTTTTGATCCATCAGAATTTTTAAAAAGTAAGTAAAATGAGAGATGAAAATCTTGCTTATATCGTAGATAATTATCTGGAGTTTGAAGAAGTCAAAAGACTTACAAGATTAACTGATGATGAATTAAATAAGCTTATTGAAGAAAAGTTAATTCCGTCACCGTCTTATGTAATTAATTCAGAAATAACGATTAGTTCGCCTTTAAATGATCAACATACATTGACGATATCCAAGAGATACTTTGCTAAAAACATTGTGAATCTGATTAAGAAGAACAATAAAGAATCTTATGGAGAATTAAAAAAGGAATTTAAAGAGAACTTGCTTCTGCATTTAAAAAATCATCAAAATAAAGGATTTGCCTATGGAAACGTTTTTGATGAAAATGGAGAAATAGATCCTGAAAAAGCAGAAAATGCGTTAGAGGAAGAATGGAATTATTACTGTAAAGGTGTTTACGGAATCTGTACTTTGAATAATGACGAAAATGCTATTATCGATAAAGAAATCGCTATCAAACGAATTTTGGATTTTATCGCTAAGAAGTCATCATCGCAGACATTAGAAGAAGAAAATTATCTGAAAGAACTGAATGACGAACTGAATAAATCTACCAGTTTATTTGCTCCTTACCAACGAGAGTTGAGCAGTAGAGGCAAATATTTGGATAAACTGCTTAGAGAGTTTTCTTTAGATGATTTAATCAAAAAATATGATTAATAAAAAAACGAGAATCATTAAATTCTCGCTTTTTTTATTTTTAGTATTCTGGTGCCAATTCTAACTCCAATCCTTCTAAATCTTCAGTAATTGGAATCTGACAGCCTAGACGGCTATTAGACTTAACATAAAATGCTTCTGAAAGCATGGCTTCTTCATCGTCACCCATTTCAGGTAATGCAACATCATTAAGAACATAACACTGGCAAGAAGCGCACATGGCCATTCCTCCGCAGGTTCCTTCAACAGGAAGTTCGTATGCTTTGCATAACTCCATTATATTCATTGCCATATCAGTTGGAGCTTGTAATTCGTGTATAACTCCTTCTCGATCTTTAATTTTAATTAATACATCCATTTTAATTATTGGAATTTTGGCAGGATTTGATAACGTGAAAAAATCCTAATTTATATTAGCTAGTAGGTTTAGTACTAAATGCGTATTCTTTTCTGTTATTGTCCTTTAAGCGCATTTTTACGCCAAGAACGTTGTCATTTTTTTCAAGAATGGTAATCACTGCAATTACAGAATAATAATCTCTGTCAGACTGGAAAACCAATGTTCCTTCGTAAGTTGTGTTTAAAACTCCTTGTTTATCAGTTGAAGCCGAAAGTTTTCTCGGATGAGAGAATTCAGCAGAACTGTAGGTCGATTTTATTGTAAATTTTGCTTTTCCTTCTACAAAATCATATAAGAAATCGTAGTTTCCAATTCGTAGTGATCCTGGTTCTTCATTTGGGTTGATTGAAAATACAATCTTACCCGAATATTGAAAATCAGACCATTCTTCAGATTCACTTACCCAAGCCTTGTCAACCACAACATTCTTACTTTGGGCATAATCTACAGAAACAAAAAACAATAATAAAAAAAGAGCGTAATAGTTTTTCATAGTTTTAGATTTAAGGGTTTTGTGACAAATTTAAGTTAAAATTGTAACAATTCCTTAACGGAAACTCTTAAATCTTTATATTGTTTTTTATGAATATAATAAAAAACGTCTTTTTTTTGGTGCTTTTTTGTCATTTTATTAATCAAACAATAAAACACCTATTATTCCTGTTAAACTGTGAAGGTTTTGATTCTGAAAAAAGACACTATTTTGTTACATTACATTTACCACAGTTTCAATTTGCGGAGCATATTTTTTGATAGTTGTTTCAACACCTGCTTTTAGCGTCATTTGATTAACACTACAGCTGATGCAAGCTCCTTCCAAACGAACTTTTACATGTTTGTCGTCTTCAATAGAAATTAATGAAATATCTCCACCGTCAGATTTTAAGAATGGTCTTATCTCATCTAAGGCCAATAAAACATTACTTGTTAATTCTTCTGTTGTCATAATATTAATGTGTCAATTAGAAAATGTGTCAATTAGAAATTCTTTAAAATTATCTAATTTATCTCATTATCTCAATTATCTAATTATTTTTTAACTGCCGAACATCCTGCCATTGTTGTAATCTTGATGGCTTCTGTTGCTGGTAAGCTTTCGTTTCTGTTTACTGTTTCTTGTACAACATTTCTCGTAATTGCTTCAAAAACTTTTTCTATTGGAGAGGCAGTCTGCAATGCAGCTGGACGACCATAATCGCCTGCTTCACGAATAGATTGTACAATTGGAACTTCTCCTAAAAATGGTACGTCTAAATCTTCAGCAAGGTTTTTAGCACCTTCTTGTCCAAAGATATAGTATTTGTTTTCTGGCAATTCTTCTGGTGTAAAGTACGCCATATTTTCAATAATTCCCAAAACAGGAACATTGATATTGTCTTGCATGAACATTGCCACACCTTTTTTAGCATCTGCAAGAGCAACTGCTTGCGGAGTACTTACTACAACAGCTCCGGTAATTGGAAGCGATTGCATGATAGAAAGGTGAATATCTCCAGTTCCAGGAGGTAAGTCAAGAAGCATGAAATCTAATTCTCCCCAATCTGCATCAAAAATCATTTGGTTTAATGCTTTTGCTCGCCATTGGTCCTCTCCAGATTACAGCTTGACTTGGTGCTGTAAAAAATCCGATTGAAAGCATTTTGATTTCATAGCTCTCAATAGGCTTCATTTTTGATTTTCCGTCAACGGTTACAGAAACAGGTTTCTCGTTCTCAACGTCAAACATAATTGGCATAGAAGGTCCGTAAATATCAGCATCTAAAACACCAACTTTAAAGCCCATTTTTGCAAGTGTAACAGCCAAGTTTGCAGTCACGGTAGATTTTCCTACTCCTCCTTTACCAGAAGCAACAGCGATAATATTTTTAATTCCAGGAATTGCGCGACCTTTAATTTCAGGTTTCTCTGGAGTTTCTACTTTAATGTTTACTTTTACTTTAGCATCAGGAGATATTAAATCATGAATTGTTTTTCTAATATCATCTTCTGCTCTTTTTTTGATGTGCATAGCAGGGGTATGCACTACAAGGTCTACAACAGCTTCATCTCCAAATGTTATAACATTGGTTACGGCACCGCTTTCAACCATATTTTTTCCTTCTCCAGCAATAGTGATTGTCTCTAAAGCTTTTAGAATTTCTTTTCTATCTAGTTTCATTGTAATGGGCTATTTTTTTATTCTCTAAAAACAGTCTTATAAGATTATATTTATTTAAACTGATTTCAGGGTGCAAAGATAACAGATTAAGTTCGGAAATTAAGCGTTTTTGAATTGTAATTATTGATATTGAGATTATTCAAAATTATTCAAAAGTATTTTTTATTGAAAATCATAATTAAGAATGATTAGTGTTCTGATGCTTTGAGAAAAGTTTTTCTATTTAAATGAATATTTTTTATGTAAGTTTTCTTTCAATTAAATAAAATTCTCACAAAACTTCGTTATATTTGATAGCCCAAATCGATGATTGCCAGAGATGAAAAAAATATGTGAAAACTAAGGTTTTTTTAGAGTGTTTATTGGGTTTTCGGTATTTTTTTTAAAGTTATTTCCACTAATTTAAAACTTTAAAAATATGCGAAATTTTACTTTTTCTTTAATTATTGTTACAGTCGGTTTTTTTGCATTTTCATTCAATTCATTATCCAACAGTGCCAAAAACAATACTGATTTAACAAATCGAAAAGCTGTTTCGGTCATTACTCTCGATGCCGCTTCAATCAATGCTTTTTTTAAAAAATATCCTAAGCTTAAAAAATATCAGAAAGATGTCGAGGGTATTTACAAAGCCAAAGACTATAAATCTATTTGGTATGATGATAAAAGTATAACCGAATTTGGATCCTTATTGTACCAGAAAGTAAATGTTCTTAAAGATCAAGGTATTGAAGAGAAAATGCCTTACAAAGAGCAAATTGATGAGGCTTTTAATGAAAGTTCTTCAAACAAACCACCACAGCTTGATACCGAATTACTGCTTACAAGCATGTATGTATTTTATGCAAGTAATGTATATTCTGGGGTAGATCCTGCGACTTTGAAAAAAATAGGATGGTACTTGCCTGCAAAATCTATTTCGTATACTCACATTCTAGATTCATTAATGGTAGATTCAGATCGATTGAATGAAGATGATAATCTGTTATTCAGCCAATATTACAAATTGAAAGATGCACTTAAAAAATACCGTAAAATAGAAACCGATAATCTTTGGAAGAAAATTACAATTGATAGTCTCAATTTTAAAGACTTAAGACCAGACGATACAGCTATTGCTATAAAACAAATTAGAAATCGCTTATTTGTAGTTGGAGATTTAAAACAAGATTCTGGAAGTGATATTTATGATGAAGAATTGATGGCGGGAGTTTTAAATTATAAAAAAAGATATAATCTAAAAATAAATTATGCCCTAACAAGAGATATTATCAATCAGATGAATGAGCCGATTAGTAAAAGAATCAGGACCATTATGTTGAATATGGAAAGATGCAGATGGATTCCGACCAAATTGGCAAAAGCTGAAGAATATGTCATGGTAAATATCCCGTCATTCAGATTATTCTATGTTAAGGACGGAAAATACGATCTTGTTTCGGATATTTTTGTTGGTAACAGGCTTAGTGAGACTGTAATTTTTAGCGGTAATATGGATCGGATTGTTTTTAGTCCTTATTGGTATGTGCCAACGAGTATTATTCAAAATGAATTAAAACTCCAGATGGCAAGTGATAAAAACTATCTGGCAGAACATAATATGGAATGGAATGGAGGGAAAGTGCGACAAAAACCAGGACCAAAGAATTCTCTAGGATTAGTAAAATTTATGTTTCCAAATCCGAACGATATTTACATGCACGACACGCCTGCAAAAAGTTTGTTCGAATTTGAAAAACGTACTTTCAGTCACGGTTGTATAAATGTGAAAGAAGCCAAACAGCTTGCATTGCATATTTTAAAAGACGATCCAGACTGGCGGTAGATAAAATTGAAAGTGCTATGAGCGGAGAAAAAGAAACAACTTGTATGCTTAAACGCAAAATTCCGGTTTACATAGGATATTTTACGTGTTGGGTTCAGGATAACGGAGAAGTCAATTTTTTCCCAGATGTATACGATCGAGACCAAAGTCTAGACAAACTGATCTATAACGATGCTGTAACGATGAAAGATTAAAAATAGAAGCCCGGCGGATTTAAAAAAAAATCTGTCGGGCTTCTTTAAAAAAATGGTCTACAAGCTTATTCGTATTTTAAATACTTTAATATATCGATCTTGGTTACCTGAAATGCTTTTGTTAAAACAATAAATAAGGTTAAGAACAAAAGAGAAATCAAGGCAATTATGAAAGGAATAGTCGATATTCCAATTCTAAAAGCGAAATCTTCCAGCCATTTCTGTAATAATATATAAGCAGGAACAATCCCGATTACAAATCCTATAAAACAGTAAACAATATATTGTTTCGACAATTCTTTTAGGAGAATATCTGTTTCAGCTCCTAATGTTTTTCGAATGGCGATTTCTTTCAATCTTCTCTCCATCGAAAATGATGCCAAAGCAAACAATCCAAATATAGCAATTACGATTACGACCAAATTTAGGATGAAAAAGAGGTTTTTTTGCTTGACTTGCTCTTCATAAGTTTTCGCAAATCCTTTGTTAACAAATTCGTAATCAAATGGATAGTCTGGGTTTACGTTTTTCTCCCAATATAATTTCAATTTTTCTAACGTTTCTGTTAAATTATTTGGAGAAACCTTTACAAGCACTCTATTGAAATTATTCCATTTTAACGTTTTTAAACTAATAAAAACCATTGGCGGAACCTTATTCTGCAAATCGATTAAATTAAAGTCTTTTACAACTCCAACAACTCTAAACTTTAAGTTATCATCGCTGCCAATACTCCAGCCCGATGTTATCATAGTGTTTACTGGATTCTTAAGATTTAGTTCTTTAGCAAGAGTTTCGTTTATAAGCATGCCACTTACCGTGTCTGATGCAAATTGAGGAGATAAATCGCGTCCTTCGGCGATTTTGATTTTCATCATTTCAAGAAATCCAAAATCCATTTCGATGTTTTTGGGCTGTACAAAAATTCCATTATGCTTAAATCCTGAACTTGATCCAGCATTACCTCCAAAAGTGCCGGCAAATGTAGTAACATCTACAACTCCTGGGATTTTTTTAATTTCTTGTTTCTGTGCTAAATATTTATCTGTTCTGCTTAACCGCTCTTTTGTATTGTACGTAATAGATAGTACTTGGTCACCGTTGAAGCCTAGATCTTTATTCATCATGTAATCAACCTGCGAATTGACAATCAATGCTCCAATGATAAAGAAAGTCGCAATTCCGAACTGAAAAATAAGCATTGAGTTTCGAATCCAGATGCCACTTTTACTTCTTGAGAAATTACCTTTTAAAACCTTTAATGTTTCAAAATTTGAGATATAAACAGCAGGGAAAATACCCGCAAGAACAATTACTAATCCAAATATAAAAATAAGTCGCAGGTAAAATTCGCCGCCATTCATAGTCAAAGTCTTTCTCAAGAAAGTATTGTAATAAGGTAATGAAAGCTCAACAATAGCAAGTGCAAAAACAATAGCAAGCATTACTATTATAGAAGTTTCAAAAATAAACTGAGCAACAATCTGTTTTTTGGTTGCGCCAACAATCTTGCGAACACCAACTTCTTTGGCGCGTTTAATGGCCGATGCAGTTGCTAGATTGATATAGTTTACCATCGATAAAAATAATATTAGAACAGATAAACCGCCCATAATATAAAGCAATTTTAAATTGCCTTGTCCTTCGGGAAAATTTTGTCCTCCTGAACTTTTTGTGCCATACAAACGAGAGGTTTTCAATTGATCAAGCATCACTTCGACCTGTCCGTTTTCTTTTAGATATTGTTCTACAGTCTGTCCGCTGGCTTTTGCATCTTTTACTGTTCTGTTGATAAAAATTACATTTTGCATTTTCTTTATAAGAGCAGAAGGATTGGTTCCTTTTTTAGCTTTGACCATTAAAGCATAATTAAAATTTCCCCATTGATCTTTATCACCGTCACGTTTAACCCCGTTAAAAATATAATTTGGTTCGATAGAAGAAGGTTTAGTCACACGATAAACCGCTTTTACGATGTAATCGCCATTTCCATACGTAATTGATTTGCCAATTGGATCATCGTTTTTGAAAAGCAATTTTGCCTGATCTTCAGATACAGCAGCGCTATTTTTTTCTTTTAAAATGTTCTCTTTGCTTCCTTTTATAATTTCAAAAGGGAAAAAATCAAAAAAGTTTTCGTCTGTACGAATAACTTTTTTATCTAATATTTTTAGATTTTGAAATTTAACAACGCCATCTTCGTACCAATTGTATAGAAAGCAAACTTTGTCAATTTCGGGAATTGTAGCTTTACAGGTTTCTCCAAACGGGATAGAACTAGTTGCCCAAATATCTCCCGAGCCAATTTTGTTTAGAACAAGATAAGCGTTCTCTTTTTCAGGATTCCATTGATCGTATGCATTTTCATTGTTCCAATATAAAATTGCAAAAATAACAGAAGCAATTCCGATACTTAATCCCAGAACATTTAAAAACGAAAACAGTTTGCTTTGTTTTAAATGATATATAAATATTTTAAACCAGTTAAAAATCATTTTGAGGTATATTTTTATAGTTGATATGGTTGTTTTTGGCAAACCTTTCGGTTTTAAATCATAGTAAATATTTTGCACACCAGTTCTACCAAAACTACAAGTGCAGTAACAATAATTTTAATCATCACTTTATTATTTAGCGTCCATAAAAACATCAACATTACGTTGATTTAACTTTTCAGAAAATATAACTCCGTCTTTCATGTGAATGGTTCTTTGCGAAAAAGAAGCATCATAATCAGAGTGGGTAACCATCAAAATAGTAGCGCCTTTAGCATGTAAATCGGTTAAAAGTTCCATCACTTCATTACCGTTTTTACTGTCTAAGTTTCCTGTTGGCTCATCCGCCAAAATAATTTTAGGATCATTTACTAAAGCTCTTGCAACGGCAACTCTCTGCTGTTGACCTCCAGAAAGCTGTTGTGGGAAATGTTTCAAACGGTGGGAAATGTTTAGCTTTTCTGCAATCGCTTCAATTTTCTGTTTTCTTTCAGAAGCTTTTACATTGTTGTAAAGCAATGGCAATTCGATATTATCGTAAACAGAAAGCTCATCGATAAGGTTGAAATTCTGAAAAATAAAACCAATGTTTTCTTTGCGTACTTGTGCTCTTCCTTTCTCTTTTAGACCAATCATTTCCTGATCTAATAATTTGTAGCTTCCGCCATCTGCACTGTCCAAAAGTCCAATTATATTTAACAAAGTCGATTTTCCACAGCCCGAAGGCCCCATGATAGTTAAAAAATCTCCTTTTTTTATTTCTACGTTGATACCGCTCAAAGCAGCAGTTTCTATTTCTTCTGTTCTAAAAACTTTGGTTAAATTCTGAATTGTGATCATAATTTTTAAGGTTTTGAAATGTTATTAAATACGTTTTTTGATTGATGATTGATTTTTTATAA
This sequence comes from Flavobacterium ginsengisoli, assembly GCF_029625315.1. Taxonomy (NCBI): domain Bacteria; kingdom Pseudomonadati; phylum Bacteroidota; class Flavobacteriia; order Flavobacteriales; family Flavobacteriaceae; genus Flavobacterium; species Flavobacterium ginsengisoli. Next base: position 3,201,260 of record NZ_CP121110.1, on the reverse strand, counting down.
TTGTGAATTGTGAATTGTGAATTGTGAATTGTAAATTGTAAATTGTAAATTGTGAACTGTGACTGAAAAACCGCGACTCTCTACTGCGACTGCGACTCAAGAGAAAGCTCTTCGATATCTTTATAATCGGTGTAAGAAGAAGTAACTACAGATTCGCCTTCTTTTAAACCTTCTAAGACTTCATAATATGAAGGATTTTCGCGTCCTAATTTGATATTTCTTCTTACCGCTTTGTTTCCGTTTATAACAAAAATCCATTTTCCTGCGACTTTCTTGGTTAAACGCTCCTCTCGGAATTACCAAAGTTCTATTCTTTTCAGACAAAATCAGTTTTACGCCAAAACTAAGTCCGTCCTGCAGGACAATATTTTCTTTGCTTACAAAAGCAAGTTCTACAGTAAATCTTCCACCTTTAACCTCAGGAATTACTTTGGTCACGACAACTTCAAGATTCTTGCCTTTAAATTCTACTTGCCCTTTTAAGCCTTCTCTAAGTTTTTCCAGATAAAATTCATCTACTTCGGCAATAAGTTTGTATCCTTTGTTAGAATCGATTCTTCCAATGCTTGCGCCTGCTTGAAAAGTTTTTCCTAAAACCGGTTCAAAAGAAGTTAATCGTCCTGTTTCTGGAGCTGTAATTAAGAAGTTCTTTTTGTTGTTTCTCAGAATATCCAAACTCTTTTCCATAGTCTGGATTGAACGGTTTATTTGAGAAATCTGAACCTGATTGCTTTGTTTTTCTTTTTGAATACTTTGCTGAATTGTTCTTTTGCGTTCTTCCTGAAAACGTAGACTTTCTTTAAAAGTATTCCAGTCATTTTTAGAAATTACATCTTTCTCATACAGCTTTGCATTCATGTCATATAATCTCTTCGCATCGTTATAATCATGTTCAATCAAAACCAAATCTTTGTTTAAGTTTAGTTCTTGATTTCTAATGTTTAATTTCCCAGTATTCAAATTGTTGATTTGCTCAATAATAGCCGTTTCTTGAGTAAGATAATTCAATTCTGTGTTCGGATTGTACAAACGAGCCAGCGATTGTCCTTTGGTAACCATTGCGCCATTTTCTACAAAGATTTCTTTTACAGAACCTCCCTCGGTAACATTCACAAGCATAACATTCAAAGGTTCTACTTTTGCTTGAAAAACTACAAAATCTTCAAAAAAGGCTTTTTCTGCTTTTTGAATTACCAGTTCGTCGGCTTTTACATTTAAAGTTCTTTTGGTATTAAATGCGAAAACACTAATGGTTAGCAAAACTAAAAAAACAGCAATTGCTATTGCGAGATATCTAAATTTTTTACTTTTACGAGGAATTATCGTGTCCATTTTTTTAAATTATTTTACTGATAATCAATAGGTAAATACTGTGCCATAAAATTTATTATTTGTAAAGTGTTGAATTTAAAGGAGCTTTAGAAAACACTTCAAAAAAGTAGTGTCCGATAATGAACAGTTGACCGTTCGGAAGCGGACAGAAAAAAGACCAAATGAGAAAAAAACTAGCCCAAATATTAGTTGTCGACGATCAAGAAGAAATTCTTTTTTCTGCAAAAATGATTCTTAAAAAACATTTCGAGACGATTTTTACAACTAATAGCCCCAAAAAAATCATTTCAATTTTAAGCGAAAATGATATTAACGTGGTTTTGTTAGATATGAATTATCGAATTGGTTTTGAAGACGGACGAGAAGGCATTCATTGGTTAAAAGAAATTAAAACGCTTTCTCCGCAGACAGTCGTTATTTTAATGACCGCTTTTGGTAAAATTGAAACTGCTGTAGAAGGTATAAAAATTGGCGCTTTTGATTATGTGCTAAAGCCGTGGAATAACGAAAAACTGCTGGAAGTTATTGATAAAGCGGTTAATGAAAGCAGAAAAAACAGCAAAAAAACAACTACAGAAAAAGCAGAGAAGACCGAAAAGAAATATTTTGTCGGAACTTCAGCCAAAATAAAACAGGCTTATTCTATAGCAGAAAAAGTAGCACGAACAGATGCAAATGTTTTGATTTTGGGAGAAAACGGAACAGGAAAGTATGTTTTTGCCGAATATATTCATCAGCATTCAGAAAGAAAAAATCAGCCTTTTGTACATGTAGATTTAGGTTCACTAAGCGACAATCTGTTTGAAAGCGAACTTTTTGGTTACGCCAAAGGTGCTTTTACCGATGCTAAAATTGATACTCCAGGACGTTTCGAAAATGCATCGAACGGAACAATTTTTTTAGATGAAATTGGGAATATCCCGCTTCATCTTCAAGCTAAATTATTACATGTTTTACAGACTAAAACCGTAACACGTTTAGGAGAAAGCAAACCACGACCGTTGAATGTTCGTGTTATTGCGAGCAACCAACAGCGATATAAAAGCTGAGGTAAAAAATAAAACCTTCCGTGAAGATTTGCTGTACCGAATTAATACCATGGAAATCAATCTTCCGTCTTTACGCGAAAGAAAAGACGATATTGTGCCAATGGCAAATTTCATTCTAGAACAGATTGCAGAAAAATACAATCAGGAAAATTGGTGTTTTGAAGATAATGTTGCATCTTATCTGGAAAAATATCCGTGGAAAGGAAATGTGCGTGAAATGGAAAACAAAATAGAACGCGCTTTGATTTTAGCTGAAAACAATACCATTTCTGTAATGGATCTGGATATTTTGGACTTTGAAGAAATTCAGGAGAATGATGAAAATCCGTTATCAGAAATGGAGAAAGGCGCAATCGAAAAAGCACTTTTCAAGCACAACGGAAACATCAGTAAAACTGCCGAAGAATTAGGTTTGTCTCGTGCTGCTTTGTACAGAAGAATAGAGAAATACGATTTGAAGAATTAGAACGAATAATAATTTTGCCACAGATTAAAAGGATTTTCACAGATTTAAAATAAAAAATCCTTTTTAATCATTTTAATCTGTGGCAAAAAATAATAATAAATGAAAAACTGGAAATTTTATAATGCGTTGTTTGTTAGAGTCCTATTTGTAATGGTGCTCTTCCTTGCCAGTGCATTATTATTCTATAAAGGATTTCAATACAACGCTTTATTGGTTGGTGTTTTTGTTTTGATTTTCCTATTCGAAATGTATTTTTTTGTCAAAAACCAATTACTGTTTTATGACAAAACGATAAACTCTATTCTGCATGACGACTTTTCTGCCCATTTTCCAGAAGAACATAAAAAGGACAACTTCAATAGTCTGTATCATTTGTATGATACTTTAAAGGTTCAGAAACAAGAGCAGATTTCCAAAGAATTAATCTACCGTTCGATTTTGAATAGTATCGATACCGCCGTTTTAATCTTAGAAAAAGAAAATGAGGATTGGTCCATTTTTATAATGAATGACTGTTTTTCTAAGCTTTTTAAAGTGCCAAAAGTAAGTCATTGGAAATACCTGAAAAACTATATTCCGAGTTTGTGTGGCGAAATTGAAAAGGTTGGTTTTACCGAATTAAAAACCGCCATTTCAATCAAAATTGAAGATCAGGATTTGCAGACATTTATGTTGCAGACTTCGTATACGCAAACCTACGATAAAGAGTATTTTATCATTTTGCTCGACAGTATCCAGCGCGTTATCGAGAAAAAAGAAAAAGAAGCATGGATTAATTTGATGAAGATTATTTCGCATGAATTAATGAATTCTTTAACGCCTATCCGCGCGCTTTCGCAGAATTTGCTTCATATTGTAGATCAGGAAGAGTTGGAAGAAGATGATTTTGAAGACATTAAAAGCAGTATTTCGACAATCATAAATAGAAGTGATCATTTGCAGTTTTTTGTGGAGAATTACCGAAAACTGGCAATGTTGCCAACGCCGAACAAACAAATGACGCCAATCAATGCCTTGTTTGAAGATTGCCTTCGAATTATGAGTCCGATTTTGAAAGAAGAAGGAATAGAATTGGTGAACGAAATACACAGTTCGCGTTCTATTATGATTGATAAAAATCAGATGGAGCAGGTAATTATCAATTTGATTACCAATAGTATTCATGCATTAAAAGAAAAAACAGAAAAGAAATTAATAATTTCCAGTTATACAGAAAATAATCGCTTTTTCATTGTGATTTCAGACAACGGAAAAGGAGTAGACGCAGAAATTAGAGATAAAGTTTTCTTGCCATTTTTCACCACTAGAAAAGATGGAGCGGGAATTGGTTTGACGCTTTCTAAAAACATTATAGAAGCTCATGGAGGTTATTTAAGTTATCAAACGGACGAAGATAAAACGAGTTTTGTGATTTGCTTGATTTAAAAATAATGAGGTGAAACTACCTTTGTCACCCTGAGCGAAGTCGAAGGGCTTATTACTTGATTGGGCTTCGACTCCGCTCAGCCTGACAGATGAGATATGATTGTTTTTAAATTTCAACTTCTGGTTTCCAGAAATGTTTCTCAAAATCTACAATCTGATTGTTGACTACTTTAATGCCTTCGTTTTCTAAAAGTTGTCGCATTAAATTAGTTCCGTCAAAGTGATGTTTTCCTGTTAGTAGCCCTTTTTGGTTTACGACTCTATGTGCAGGAACATCATCCATATTATGGCAAGCGTTCATTGCCCAACCGACCATTCGTGCAGAACGTGCTGTGCCCAATGCTTTTGCAATAGCGCCATAAGAAGTAACTTTTCCAAACGGAATTTGTCTGGCGATTACATAAACTCTTTCAAAAAAATTATCTTCTGCCATGGTTTTGTCTTTTTTTTGCCACAGATTAAAAGGATTAAATTGATTATTTGCAAAAAATCGTAAAAATCTGCGTGAAAAATATTTAGCCACAAAGTAAAAAAAATCATTTTAATCTGTGAAATCTGTGGCTATAAAATTATCCGAAGTAGTAATTTAGGATATTAAAAAGTGTTGCAACAGCGACTAATCCAGTAATGGTTCCGATAATGGTATTCATGTTACGCATGAAATAATCGGTTTTCTTTTCTATTCTTCCGAAAAAAGCGATATAACTGTATAAAATTCCAAAAGCGCCAAGAACAGAACCTAATACGAATGTTAGTATAATTGGGTTTTGAAATGTAAAAAGATTGTATGAAGCCAATGTAACACTTACGACAACATAATACGGAATCGGAAAGAAGTTTAATCCAGAAAGCGACATTCCGAGAAAGAAACTACTTTTTTTACTACTCTTCTTTATTTTGGTTTTTTTCTTTGCTATTGGATCTTTCGCAAAAAATAAAAAGTAAATAGTTAAGATTGAAAAAATAACAAAACCAACTTCACGCAATAAGGTTACAACATCTGGGCGATTGTCTATAACACGTGCAAATAATACTGCGACATAAGCCTGAAAGAAAATAACGATAACAGCGCCGATTACAAATGACAATGCATTCTTTTTTCCCTCTTTCATTTTTATTTTGGCCGCTGTCATGTTGAGCAATCCTGGCGGAATTGTCCCAATGGCTGCTGCGATAAAACCTGAAAGTAAAGGAGTAAGGTAGGTCATTTAGTTATTAAAATCGGTTAGATAAAGGTTTCAAAATTAAAGTTAGTCTTTAATTTTGAAACGAATATACGTAATTGCCTTATTAATTTCTAAATATTGTTTTTCGTAAAAAGTCTGGATAGAAGTCACAACTTCTGGGCTTCCTTCGTTTTTATATACGTTATGATTTGCGTATAAAACTTCGTGACCTTCACCGTGAAGCAATCCAAGAGTATAACCGTGCATAAATTCGCTATCGGTTTTAAGATTTACAACACCATCTTTTTTCAAGATTTTTTTGTACAATTTCAAGAACTCAGAATTCGTCATTCTGTGTTTTGTTCTCTTGTATTTGATCTGTGGATCTGGGAAAGTAATCCAGATTTCGTCAACTTCGCCTTCAGCAAAAATATGATTGATCAATTCGATTTGTGTACGTACGAAAGCAACATTATGAAGACCGTCTTCAACAGCAGTTTTAGCACCACGCCAGAAACGAGCACCTTTAATATCAATTCCGATAAAATTTTTGTTTGGGTATTTCTCTGCTAATCCAACAGAATATTCTCCCTTTCCGCATCCTAACTCTAAAACTAATGGATTATCATTTTTAAAGAAATCAGAATTCCATTTCCCTTTTAAAGGCATTAAATCGCCTACAACTTCTTCTCTGGTTGGTTGAAAAACGTTTTGAAATGTTTCGTTCTCTCTGAATCTTTTTAGTTTATTTTTACTTCCCACTTTTACAAAAATTTTCGGCAAAATTAAGGAATATAAACGAATGAAAATAGCGTAATTAGGTTTAAAAAGTTTTCTGCTAAGAATTCATGTGAAGTATATTTTGTTTTTTGCCACGAATTACACGAATTTGCACGAATCAATTTAACTGCAATGCAGAAAAAAAATTAGTGAAAATTCGTGTAATTCGTGGCTGAAAAAAATATTTTTTAACCGTAATGTGGTTCAGTAATTGGTTGTGCTTTTGGGTCAAGAGATTCATCGTGTTGTGATAAATCCAATCCGATGTGTTCTGATTCTTCCGAAACTCTTAACGGAATAATGAAATTGGTTACTTTAAACAAGAAATAAGCTCCAAAGAAAGTAAAGATTGAAACTAGAACCAACGCCATCATGTGATGTCCGAAAACATTCCATCCGCCGTGTAGTAAACTTGCATCTTCGCCGTGAGCGAAAATAGCAGTTAAGATCATTCCCATAATTCCGCCGACACCGTGACAAGCAAAAACGTCAAGTGTATCATCGAATTTTTTAGAATATTTACAATTTACAGCTGTGTTAGAAACCAACGCTGTAATGAAACCGAAAAACATACTTTCTGGTACAGAAACAAATCCTGCAGCAGGCGTAATGGCAACAAGACCAACTACAGCCCCAATACAAGCGCCAAGGGCAGAAACTTTTCTTCCGTTCATTCTATCAAAGAAAATCCAAGTTAACATGGCTGCAGCAGACGAAGTTGTAGTGGTTGCAAAAGCCATCGCAGCAGTTCCGTTGGCAGCAAGAGCAGATCCAGCGTTGAATCCGAACCAGCCAAACCAAAGCATTCCTGTTCCTAATAATACAAATGGAATATTGGTTGGAATATGCTGGCTGTTTTTTCTTTTCCTAAAACAATAACTCCAGCCAAAGCGACAAAGCCTGAACTCATATGTACTACAGTTCCTCCTGCAAAATCTTTAACACCGAAATAACTTCCTAAAATACCCGTCGGGTACCAAACGGCATGACATAAAGGAGCGTATATAAAAATGGTAAATAAACTAATGAAAACTAAATAAGAGATAAAACGAACGCGTTCTGCAAATGAACCTGTGATAATTGCAGGACAAATGATGGCAAATTTCATCTGAAACAAAGCAAAAAGCATAAACGGAATCGTACTGGCCAATTGTTTATGAGGCAGAACGCCAACATAATCCATAAAAGCAAAAGTAGTCGGATTGCCGAAAAAGCTATAAAAATGATCTCCAGAACCAAAACCAACCGGTTCGCCAAATGCCAAGCTAAATGCCACAACAACCCATAAAAGCGTAACGACACCCAAACAGATAAAACTTTGAAGCATGGTCGAAATCACGTTTTTCTTTCCAACCATTCCGCCATAAAAGAAAGATAATCCTGGTGTCATAATTAAAACTAGACAGCTCGAAGTAAGCATCCAGGCAACATCGGCAGGAACAATGTGATCTGTAGTTCCAAATTCTGATAAAACATAATTATTTTCTGTAACTGTTGGCCAAAATGCCCCTATCGTACATACGACGCTTATCATGATAAAGGAGATAATCCAGCGTTTTTCTATTTTCATTTTTAAAATACTTTGTTTAACCCTATTTTTTTGGGGTCAAAGTTAGAAAAAAATAAAGATTCTTGTTTTTAAGGCTGTTAAAATAGAGGTATGGGTTTTATTTTGATGAATTTTGTAAAATACCGCTCGTTTTTTTGACAGTATCTTATTCTAAAGTTACAAAAAAGCACTGTTTTTGCCGAATTAATTAAAAATAATCTGCTAACAGTGCTTCTAAAGTGCTCAAAAAGTTACGTTTATAATAAGAAAACCGTAAAATGTTTTATTTTTTCTGAAGTTTTGCAATCAAAGCGTCTTCAATTGGCGCTTTTATTTTGGTTACGGCATCAACTTCGTCATTTGGAACAGTCATCGATAGAACATAATGTTGAATTTTCCATTCGTTCCCCACTTTGATTAAAACTCCAGAACCGCGACAGATTTTCATTTGCGTATCTAATAATTCATCAAACCAAGCTATTTTTCCTGATTTATCAAAAAAGATATGACGTTCTAATGCTTTAAAATTCCAAGTCGTTCCTTTATCGAAAAATGGTTTTGCCCAGACAGCAAATTCTTTTTTGGTCCAATTTTCGGTTGCATCCGTTCCGATGTAAATTGCATCATCTGCCAATGTATTAAAGTAAGCATCAAATTTTACTTCGGCAGCTGCTTTATGCCAAGCATCTAATGTGTTATTGATTTTGATTTTGTCTGTTTGTGCATTTGTAAAAGAGGCAACAAATAAAAGAAGTAAAAGTATTTTTTTCATGAGATATGTTATTTGAGTTTAAAGGTATAATTTTTTTTGAACCATATAAGTGATATAAGGAAATGGAAGTTTTTATAATTCTGGTTTCACGCAGATTTTAAAAGATTCGAGAAGATAAACACAGATTAATTTCTAAAAAAAAATCTGCTTAAATCTGCCAAATCTGCGTGAAACAAAAAAGTCATTGCAATAGCAATCCTAAAGTAAAGCTTAAATTATCTTACATTACTTATATGGTGTAATATCTCAAAAACCACTATATTTGATTTTCAATAAAAATACCCCAGTCATGAAGGCAAAAATACTTCTAAGCTCAATAGCTGTTACTTCTTTACTTTTTGTTTCTTGTAAAAAGGAATTAGAACCGCAAGAAAGTACAGCAACCTCAGAATTAGTAAGATTAGGACTTGCAAAAGATACAACAAAACCTGCTGCGCCAGTAGCACAAACTCCTGCAACAAACCCAAATACGGTTTTAAGTGATACAAAAGGAATTAATCCTGCTCACGGACAGCCGGGCACCGCTGCGATATTGCAGTTGGAGCACCTTTAAATTCTGCACCACCACAACAAGGACAGGTTACAGCACAAGCAGGACAAACTGTACAGGTAAGTCAGCCTCAAGTTGTAACTACCACTACGACAACACCAGTTAAAGTAGCAAAAGGAATGAATCCGCCTCATGGACAGCCAGGGCATAGATGTGATATTCCGGTAGGATCACCATTAAATTCGCCTGTTGCAAAAAATACAGCATCGTCAACTACAGCACAAACAGGAACAGTTACACAAAACTTTACTGTAAGCCCTCAGCCAAATGCAGTTCCAGCATTGTTGAGTACAGATGGTGGAGAAGCTACAGTAGCAGAAGGAATGAATCCGCCGCACGGAAAACCAGGGCATCGTTGCGATGTTGCAGTTGGAGCTCCTTTACCGAAAGAATAATAAGATTCTCAGAATAATATAAAACAAAAAAGACGTTTCAGCTGAAACGTCTTTTTTTTATAGAAAGGAACACAGATTAATGTGCTTTTATTTTTTCGAAAGTAGAAGTCAATGTTTTTTTAGCTTTGGCCAATGCACCGCTAAAGGCTTTTTCTAGAGTGTCTGCGTGTTCTGTAACCGTAATAGGCTGTAGTTTTACAGGACGAACTTCAATCACACACTTTTTGTCATGCAAGCTGAATTTTTCTCCATTTTCATCTCCAAAATGAATTTCTACGCGAGTAATTTTATCTTGAAAACGGTCTAAGCTTTTTTCTACTTCTCCAGAAAAATAACTTTCTAATCTTGCACTTCCTTCAATGTTTTTGTCGGTGTTGATTTGTACTTTCATAACAAATAAAATTTAATGATTCATTCTCAAACTTATCGATTTTAAAGATAAAAGACAAGTAGGTTAAGGAAATATTATGAAATTTTAAATTGATTTATTTTTCAATTTTGTAATTTCGATTTGGAGAAAATATACTTAGAGTATTTTATTTTTAAAATAAAGAAAAAACTTACAATTTATTTTGTTTTTTTATATATTTGGAGTTCCTAAAACTTCAAATAATGAACACAAAAAAACTTTTTGCCCGTGCGGAATGCTGGCGGTATTGGAAACAACTGCAACGCGTATTTGAAGGCGTAGGACAGCTAACCCGTGCGGGTTTTATTTTCCCTAAACTTCAAAATTATGAGTACCAACACCCTTTCCAAAGAAACCGAATTGAGGTTAACCGAATTCTTTAACAATTCAATTGATTCCAAAAGTATGGCAAAAACCATTAGGCAAGTCAATTTCCTAATTGCGTTAAATGCAATACGAGAAGATGGATTTATGAAAACCGAAACCGTAAATATTGAAGATGGTTTCTTTTGGCTAAATGAATTAGCCGAAATTCTTGATCCTTATTTGGTGATTGAGTAAGAAATGAGAAAAAGCCACTTGGGAAAGTGGCTTTTTATATTTATAAAACATAAAGCTTTCAGCAATTAAATGTTCTTATTTAAATCTTATCTGTAAATTTATTTTAAAGTATAATTTATCAGTTTCTTCATATAACCAGCCGTAATAATACTTTTTCGTCCCTTTTCTGGTTCTAGGATAACCTGGTTTTTTTTCATCTTCTCCAGTTGATGGTTGCTCGAAAATAGTGTTTTTTATGAGGTATTCTCTAAATAGATTAAAATCATAAATGTGAAAACAAACAATATCTCCGTCTTTTTTAGGAATTATCACGCCACCAGTTGCATCATAAACGCCATGCCAAGGAGTTTCTGACGTCATTCCCATAGCGCATTCTGCTAAAAATCTTTTAAGCTTATATTCGTAAAGTTTTTGATTTGATTTTTCTCCGTCGTAAAAATTTAATGGATCATTCATTTCTAGCATATTTGCTACATTTGTCAATGAAGAATCTCTGTTGATCCATCTGTAAAATAAAGCATATGCTAGAATTTCAGGCAAATCACCATCGATCATTTTTAAATTTCTCCAAAGTTGCTTTGACTGGATTTCTTTAAATTTTATTTCTAGTCCTGAATCGATTATCTTTTTTAATCTCGCCGTAATTTTAGAAATCCGGCCTAATGGTTTATAGGTTTGACCGTTGAAATCGTCTAAAGATATCCCTAAATTATTTTCTATTTCAAAAATAAAATTGTTACCGACACCAGTATTAAATAAGGTTGAGTCTTCGCCAAGCAATGATTTTATGCTAAATCCTAAATCAGTTTCTTTAGCTAATCGATAATCATAAATTCTTAGCTTTATATCTGATTTGCTTGTAGATAAAGCAGTTAATTTATTTACTTCAATTTCATTTAAAAAATCATTTGAAGACTCGATTGAAAAACTTTTGCCTTTTCCTTGGATGATACCATTCAAAATGACGGGGCAATTATTAGTAAAATAATCTACAGTTAATTTCTTTAAGAAGGTTCTTTTATTGTTAGTTATTTGATAAAGATTGACTTCAGTATCTCTATCGAATTCTAACATAGAAGTAGACTCTTCTTTGTAAACTTTTGTGATTTCGTAATAATTATTTTCGTCTTTGTTTAAATTCAAGTCAGACTGAAATAATTTGCCGTCAGCAAGTAGTTTGGTCAAAACATATAATTCACTCCATTCTCCCTTATTTCCTTTGATCATAATTTATCTTTTATAAGATTAATTATTTTCTCAGCTGTTGCTTGAATTGCAGGAATAGCAACAGAATTTCCAAATTGTTTATATGCAGATGCATCTGCAACTGGAATCACAAAATGATCAGGAAATCCTTGTAATCTTGCCCATTCACGAGGAGTCATTTTTCTAATTCCTTCACGATTTACTTCTCCTTTAATATGTGTTGAAGGTGTATAATCTGTGATTCTATAATCTAAGACTAAATTTCTTTCTCTTCCCATTCCTCCAACTAAAATAGAATTTGATATTTCGTCATCTTTAATGATTTGATATCCAAATCCATTTCCTTTGTTAGCGTGTCTTTCTTTATGATTTTTTAAAGTTTGAAGATATTGAGATGATAAATAATATTTTGTAGGTACAACATCTTTCTCTTTTACATCTTTGAATGTAACTTTCTCATCTAAAGTTTCTGGATATTCAAATGAATTTATTCCTAAGTCACCTCTAAAACCAACAATATAAATACGCTCTCTGTTTTGAGGAACGCCAAATTCTTTAGCGTTCATAATTTCAGGATCAGGTACGTAATATCCCAAATCATTTCTTAGAACATTTAAAATTGTTTCTAAAGTTTTTCCTTTATCATGACTTTTCAATCCTTTTACGTTTTCTAAGAAAATTGCTTTTGGTTGTTTGTCTCTTATAATTTTGGCAACATCAAAAAATAATGTTCCTCGCGTATCTTCAAATCCGCCTCTTTTTCCTGCAATTGAAAAGGCTTGGCAAGGAAATCCTGCGCATAAAATATCAAAACCTTTTGGTATGTAGTTCTTTGTTCTTTCTTTTGTTATGTCTCCAAAAGGAGTTTCTCCAAAATTTGCTTTATAAGTTTTTTTTGCATTTTCATCCCATTCAGAAGTAAAAACACATTTACCACCTAAATTCTGCAATGCAATTCTAAAACCACCAATTCCTGCAAAAAGGTCGATAAATTTAAAAGTATAATTTTCGGGAGTAGGAAACGGAACATCTTCTACTTCAAAAAGCAATTGTTGTAATGCAGAATCAGAAACTATATTTAGTTTTTCTTCTTCATTTTTATATTCAACAATTTGTTTTATGTATTGAGCAGACTTCTTCTTCAAAATGATCTTTAACGCCATTGTGATAATTGTGCAGATAATGTGTAACAACGGCTTTTCTATTATCGTCTTCTTCTACAAAGCGATTTTTAAATTTTTTACCATCAAATTCGTCAATGTTGATCTTTTCTTCTCCCGTCATTTTGCGCTAAAATTAGTGGTGCAATTTATGAATAATAATCTAAAATTTGGAATTATGTTTTCCACAAACTGGATTTGATAAGTAGTAATTATTTCTTTACCCCTTATCCTTCTTCCCCCACTTAACCTTCATTTTTCCTTCATTATCATAAGCAATCAAATGCAGGACAATACCGCGTTCTCGAACGGCTTTTCGTTCTTCTTTGGTGGCGAGTTTGGCGTCGTTTTTAGAGTTTCTTAGCGGAATGGTGAGGGCGAGATTGGTGCCTCGGCCAAAAGAGTAAATTCCGACAACATCAAAGTTTAAGACGCTGGAACTTATGGTAAGTTTATTGACATCGACTTGTTCTCCGCGCAGATTAAGCGAACCAGACAAATCGCTGAAAGTAATATTCTCGACATCGCGAAACGGAAAAGCAAATTTTCCGACTTTCATAATCGGTTCAAAATTGAGTAATGCACCTTGATTGACATTAAAATCTAGTTTTCCTTTCATCGAATTGACAATCAGATCGCCTTTACTGCTCATCAAACCGGCAACATTGGCATTGTCGCTTAATCGCCCGCGAATGTTTTTTGGACTAAAAGATTTGATTCCGAAATTATTAAAAGACCTTAAAAAGCTCGCAATATCAACTCGGTTTACCTGCGCATTTGATGTGAAAACATATTGGTTGCCACTTGGCTGTACAGAACCGCTAAACGTTATGCTTCCGCCAGAAGTCTGCAATGTTCCGTTTTTAAGTAAAATCTTCGAATCTAGCATCTGGATTGTAGCCAGAGTATTGGTTGCCGTAAGTGATCCGTAAGTGATTTTATCGGCTTTGAGATTAATTACAGCGGCACATTTTTCTATTACAGATCGTAACTGATTCGTAAAATTGACATTCTTTTTGACTGGTTTTTTCTCTGCCACTTTTTGTTTTGGAGAATTTTCTAAAACGCCTATAAACTGTTTCACATCAATATTCGGACAATAAATATTCCAGTTTACCACCATTTTTTCGGGAGCGTCGTAATAAAGATTCAAGAAATTATCGATTTTTCCGTCAATGCGGATAATGTTCTTTTTGTGTTTATAGGCAATTTTTTTTATGTAAAGGGCTTCTTGTGTAAAAGACAATTGTACAGCCGTTTTTTCGGCATGAATCTTTTTCGGAATATAATCGAATGTAGCATCAGTAATATCAACATCGCCTGTAAATTTGGGTTTATTGATGTACAAATCGACAATATCAAACTGAAATTTCAAATTGGCTTTGGCATGACCGCTTTCAAAATGGAGCATTTTTTCGTTCATCATTCCGTTGAGTTTCGAAATATCAAAATCAGAATTTACAACTCCTGTGGCAATTGGTTTTTCGAGATTGTTAATTACGGCTTGCGCAATTTTTAACGGAATACTTTCATACTCAGCTTTAAAATTGGTTAAAATAATAGCCGAGTTCGGATCGCTGGATTCTTTTTCGGGTTTAAAAGTGTTAGTAAAAATTCCTTTGAAACTGCAATTGGTAAACAAACCGTCTGGAATACTCACTTCGTTATCACGAATGACTGCCTGCACCACAATTTTCGGATCCCCTTCAACATTCAAATCACCTTTTATGTCGCAGTTTACCTTAATCGGTTTTTTGATGTCGAATTGGTTAAGTTTCGAGCTTATGTTTGCCGATAATAAATTGGAAGCATTTCGCCATAAAATATCCGTCCCGATATTGATTCCGAAAAGCGAATTGTTTTTTCCGATATTAAAATAAGCGATAATGTCAAAAACGTCAGAACCAATTTTAAGTCCTTTGGTTTTAATATCTATTTTCTGATTGGCTTCGGCATACGAAATATCAAAATTGCCTTCGAGAACTTTTTCCTTAGCAAAACTTCCGTGAACGGTATTAAAGGCAAGACTATTAATTTTGGTTTTCAAATACAGATTGGTCTGCCAGTTGTCATCGCCATAATTTACTTTAGATTCTAAACTCGCCACATCAAAATCAAACAATTTATGACCTAGATGATTGTCAATAATAACATGAACATCGTTGAGGTTTACTTCGTCAATTGTCGTTTCGGGTTTTTCTTTACCGGTTTGTGTTTTCTTCTTTTTGGGTTTAAAAATATTGACGTTAGAATAACCGTTTTCGGCTTTATAAATATAGATATCAGCGTCGTTGATTAAGATTTTATGAATGTTGATTTCGTCGTCATGAAGCAAACTCAAAATGTTCAAACGCGCTTCGATTTCTTTTGCTCTCAGCAAAGTATGTTTGTGGCTCTGCCATTGATTGTCTTTTATTTCGACATCATTTAGCGCCAATGTAAAATTGGGGAAACCAGTTAGAAACTTATAATGAAAATCTCTAATATGAAATTTGCCATTTATATTTTCGTTGATTTTGGTATTGACTTTGGCAATAATTTCGGCTTTATTTCGATTGAAGTATATAGACAAACCTCCGTAGGCAAGCAAAAGAACGGCAATTAAACCCAAGATAAAATATCCAAAACGTTTGGCGTATTTTTTAAAAGAATCAGATTGCAGAAAGGATTTGGTTTTGGATAAAGCTTCTTTCATAGTAGCCGAATTTTGAATGTATTAAAGATACTATAAAAAATATTAACTTTTTATTGGTTTGATTTTCAAGTAAATAAGTTGTAATTTTAAAGTTATCTAGCTCATAATTAATGATAATACATTTATAACGAAAACTAATTTAGTAATGGTGTTTGATTTATTTTAAATTTTTAAATTTGTACTGTAGTTTGAAAGTTAATATTTCAGACCTAATTTTAATCTTAATATATTATGGCATTAGCAATAACAGATGCTACTTTTGATGAAGTAGTTTTAAAATCAGATAAACCAGTAATGGTAGATTTTTGGGCAGCATGGTGTGGTCCTTGTAGAATGGTTGGTCCAATCATTGACCAATTAAGCGAAGAGTACGCTGGTAAAGTAGTTGTTGGTAAAGTAGATGTAGATGCTAACCAAGAATTTGTCGCAAAATATGGTGTGCGTAACATACCAACCGTTTTGGTGTTTCAAAATGGTGAAGTAGTAGGAAAACAAGTAGGAGTAGCTCCGAAACAAGCTTACGCAGATAGTTTAGACGCTTTATTGTAATCTTAGATTGCAATTTATATAAAAGAGGTTTGGCGAAAGTCAAACCTTTTTTATTTTATTTTTTTTGCCACAGATTAAAATGATTAACACACATTATAATCCAATTAATCCTTTAATCTGTGGCAGAAAAAATTGAGTTAATTAAATTAGTGTCAATTTGTGAAATTAGTGGGAGATTTATTTAAAAATAATTGTAAAAGTTGTTCCAATATTTGGCTTTGAACAAACTTCGATTTTGCAGTTAATGGCTGTTGCTAAATCACGAATTAAATGCAATCCTAAACCCGATTTGATTCCGATTACTTCAGAGTCGTTATATAAAGCTTTAAATTTTTCTTGCGTTCCGCCTGGTCCATTATCTGTTATAGAAAGATATTTTTTTTGATTTTCCTGCCATGCTTTCCAAACAATTTTTGCATTTTGCGTTTTGTCTAAAGCCTTAATTGCATTTCCAGTAAGATTTCTAATAATTGTTTTTAGATAGTTTTCATCAGTTTTTAAAATGATGTTTTCGGGGTTTTCAAATATAATTTCGATGTTTTCTATGCTCGAAAAATGATTTTTGGTTTCTTCAAATAAAACAGCAATTTCTGTTTGTCTAAATTGAGGTTTAAAATTCTCCATTTGTCCCTTGCTCCAAAGTAGAATATCTTCCATAGAAGACAATAAATTTTCGGCGCCAATTGTAATTTTCTGTTGCATTCTAGATGCTGTTTCTTCATCAATCAATTCTGGATTTTCTTTTTGAAGATGCAGAAAATGAATCAGATTTGAAATCGGACTTCGCAAATCATGGTTTAAAATACTGAAGAATCTAGCTTTGATTTTATTAGCTTCATCCAATTCCTGATTTAAAACTTGAAGTTTAAGATTAGTTTTCTTTCTGCTCTGATTTTGCTTAAACAATAATAATCCGATAATGCAGACTAAAGCAATTCCTGAAATCAAGAAAATACGTTGTTGTTTGGCATCTTGAATCTGAATGTTTTTGATGGCATTTTCTGTCGAAAGATTTTTAATTTCCTGAATTTTGGTTTTGTTCTGATAACGTGCTTCTGCGTTTGCAATGCTTTGTTTGGCAGATTGCTCCATTACTTCATCGCTGTATTTGCTGTAAATTTCGTTGTAATGATAAGCTTCTTTCCATTGGCCAAGCGCAGCATAGCTCTGAGAGAGTTTTTTGTTTATGGTTACAAAAGATTCCTTATCATAAGTTAAAGCATTTACAGAAGCTTTTTTTAATGTTTCAATGGCTTTTTGATATTCTCCTTTTTCATATAAAACTCTTCCCATTGCGGTTTCGGCTTCCATCAAAATTTCATCATCTGCCGATTTTTTTCCAAGCGAAACGGCTTTTTGAGCATACGAGTACGCTTTACTAATCTGTCTTTCATTAATATAATATTCAGATAAACTCCTATTGGCGAAACTGAGATTTAAAAACAGAGAATCTTTTGCAGACGGATAAGTGTAAATCAGATTGTAATATTTCTTAATGCTGTCTCGATTTCTTAATGGAACAAAACATTGCAAGTAATAATTGCACAAAAAAGCACTCACATAAGGAGACGTTTTTACATTTGGCTTGCCATAATTTAGATATTCGAGTGCTTTGTTGTATTGTTTCATCTTGGCATAAGCCGATCCGATTTGGCAATACGAAATTCCAATATTCTCTATATTGGCAACATCTTTTGGGAGCTTTTTCTTGTAGTTTATAGCCGTTAATTGATAACCGATAAAAGTCTCATAATCGTAATAACTTAGATAATATTCGCCAAGACTTCCGTTAAGAGTTGCCTGTGTCTTTATGTTTTTTGTGGTATCGATGATTTTTTTGATGTAAAGAATAAGATTGTCTCTTTTTTTAATTTCGTTTAACGAATAATACATATAATTCAATCGCATGCAATTTGAAGCAATACTCTTGAGATGTTTTGCTTTTTGAGCATACGAGAGAGAAATTTCGTAATTGCTTGTGGCTTCTTTGTACTGATTATTGTTGAATTCGTATCCAAAACCTTTCAGAAAATAAAATTTAGAAAGGTAAGCGGGTTTATTTTGGGCAAGTAAAACTCCTTTTTCAGAAGCATTTATAAGTTTAAGGTATTCATCGGCATCCAAAAGTTCGTTGCAATATTTTAGCCAGATTTTTAATTTTTCGTCTGCCGATTTGTAACGCGCTAAATTAGGTTCTTGCTGTGCAAAAGCATTAAAAGTAATAAATGCGAATAGCAAGAACTTAAAATTTTTCATGCAATTAGATTTAAGTTCTCTTTGTAGCTTCTTCCAATCGGAATTACAGCATTATTATTCAAAATAATCTCAGTAGAATTGATTTTCTGAACATATTGTTTCTGCACGGCATAACTTCTATGAATCCGGACGAATGACTGAAAATGATCTTCTTTCAATAAATTTCCAATGCTCGAAAGCACGCAATGCCTTTTTTGTGCTGTAACGACCAAAGTGTAATCTTTTAAGGCTTCGAGATATAAAATTTCATGAAGCTTAACTTTAGTCTGCTCGTGGCCTTCTTTTATATAAATGGTATCGCCGCCAATACTGGCTTCAAAGAGAGAAGCTTTTAGTTTTATTTCCATAAATTCTTCAATTCGATTTATGGTTTGCGTAAAACGATCCAACTTCAAAGGTTTTACAATAAAATCCAAAGTTTCAATCTGAAAACTTTCTACCGCATGTTCTGGATGTGCTGTTATAAAAACACAGACAGGAATGTCTAAAGCTTGTTTTCTAAATTCAATTCCGTTTAAACCTGGCATATCGATGTCTAGAAACAAGATATCTACTTTTTCCTTTTCTAAAAAAGGCACAGCATCTTCAGCCGATTCAAAAACACCTGCAATATCCAAAACAGGAAATTTCTTGACATAAGAAACCGCTGTTAGTCTGTCAATTTCATCATCATCAATAATAATACAAGAGTATTTCTTCATCAATAACCAGTTTTTTTCAATAAAAAGGCAAAAAAACAGCTCCAAATAAGTTGTCTGTCTATTTAAAATGCTGTTCGTCTATTAAGGGTTTTTAAAGATAATCTAATCGGGCAACTTTGTCTTGTAATTCAATCAGAAAGTTAAAAAAAAGATCTTTTTGATTAATGCAAAAATAAAAGCTATTGAGTTAAAAAAGAACTATTTAATTAAAATTTTAAAACCAAAATGTTATGAAAACTTTTAAAACCATTTTTACAATTTTATTACTTCTAATAAGTATGATTTCTTGCAGCAGCGATGATGGAACTGATGGAGTTAACGGAACTAATGGAACAAACGGAGTTGATGGAGCGCCTGGAGCAACAGGAGCTCAAGGTCCGGCAGGAACAGCAAACGTAATTTACAGCGGATGGATTAATGCTCCGGCAGGAACTCCAGAAACTATCGATGGAACTTCAGGTTTATCTACTACGATTACTGCGCCGCAACTTACAACAGACATTATGGCTAAAGGAACCATATTGGTCTATTTAAGTTTTGGATCTGGAACTAATATTTTTACGCTTCCATATACTTCAACAGCTGGAGGATCAACAAATACTATTACTGCGATTGCAAGTGTTGGAACCATCAAATTGTTCCGATTTAAACATGCAAATGATGGAACAACTGTAGCGCTTCCTGCTTCTCTAAACTGGCGTTATATCTTGATTCCTGGAGGAGCTGCCGCTACAACATCAAAAATGGCGAAACAAGATTATTCTAAAATGAGTTACAAAGAAGTTTGCGCCGCTTTTAATATTCAGCCATAGTTTCAATACCAAACAACAAATCAAATTTAATATTATGAAAACTTTTAAAAGCATATTAATAGTCTTAGTTGCCGCTGTTTTTACCGTTTCGTGCAGTAGTGATAAAGAAGATAAACCAACATTTAAAACGGAAAATCCGTTAGACGCTTACTATACCGCAACTGGTTTCACGACGATAACAAATTTTATTAATTCTGGAGATTATGAATTCGGACTGGCATTTACCCCAACTGTAAAAGGAAAAATTAAAGCCATAACCTTAAAACTTCCCGCTACAAATCCTTCGGTGCGTGTAACGATCTGGGACTACACAGCAAAATCTGTATTACGTTCTGAGACTTTAAACGTTGCAACAGCAGATGTACAAGTTTCTAAAGAAATCAGCGAATTGGCTTTAGAAAAAGATAAAAAATACATGATAACCATGAATTCTAATGATTGGTACAAAAAGAACAAAGCTGATAATTCGAACGTGACTTATCCTATTATTGCAGGAAACATCACCTTTATCGAATACAGATGGATTTCTGGAACTGCACAAACTTTCCCGACAAATGTTTCGGCAAATTACAATGCAGGAGATTTAAGCTTTGATTTTCAACAAATTGAATAATTCTTTTTTTGGATAGCTTTGAATTAGTAAAGGAAAAGGTTTGACGATTGTCAAACCTTTTCCGTTTTTATTTGAATAATGAATTAGTGGCTGTGAGTTTCACTGTTTTCATAACCTAAAATCGTGATCATATAAGGCGTGCTAGAAACCTTAGTCTTTTTGATAGCCAATGTAGAAAGATTTACCTGTATCAATTCTCCAGTTGTTGGCGAAGTAATATAAGCAAAACGGTCTGTAACTGCCATTTGAGGTTTTAATGTCGCATCTGTAGCCGTTTCTGCAGTTGCTTTAGTTTCTTTTATGGCTTGTAAACTGCTGATATCATAAAGCTTAAGCTCTCCAGAGTGCAATAAAACAGCCAGTTTTTTACGATCGTAACTCGTTTTGCATTGCATAATCGTTGTGTTTTGAATGATTGGTTTTACAGTATTAGCTACAACATCAATTAAATAAGCGCCTTTTGCAACCGTATAACCAATGAATTTTCCAGCAGAAGCCGTTTCTAAAATACTTCCAAACCAAGCTGTTCCAAAATCTGCTGGATGGTCGATTAGTTTTTGGTTTCCGTTGCTTTCTACAACCAAAATTCCGCTTGACGAACCAAAAACAGCATAAACTCCATCTGAAGCATTTCCGTGAATTCCTTTTGTCGCAATTTTAGCATCAAAAAGTGTTTTCCCAGTATTGTCAATAATTTTTACTTTTTCAGGAAGCGTTCCTGTAACCGAATTATCTTTTACGGTAATTGCATAAGTTCCGTTTGTAAAAGTCGCCATTGCACCGTGATGCGCCAATAAACCTGCATTTATCGTTTTGAAAGTTGAACCAGCTTTGTTTACATCTGCTTCTTTACCAACAGAAAGTGTTCCGTCTCCGTCGTTAAAAGTTAGGATTTCTCCAATTTTACTTTTAAAATGTGTTGGTTTTAATGCGCTTGTCGCTAAAATTCCAAATTTAGGAACATCATCAACATCAATGTGATCGCCGTGCAATTCCAATCCGCTGTCGAAAGTTTCTACAAAATTATTGTCTCTGTGAACAATTCCTGCATAACGTCCAGATTCTGTTGTGTACAAAGAGGCTTTAGCAAATTTTGCCGTAAAAGAACTTGTTTTATCTTCATGCGGATCAAAAAGTGTTAACTCCGTAGTTTTTTCGTCAGAAAGTAAAACTCGAACAAATGTATGTTCTTCTGAAGCGTCATGATCATGATCATGATCGTCGTGGTTGTCATCATCGTTACTGCACGAAACCGCAAAAAGCGATAAAGCAAATAAAAATAGCAGTTTGTAAAACTTGTTTTTCATTGTAATAAAGGATTTAAAATTTGTAAATAATTGAGTTTTGAATGGTTTGCTTATCGCAAAAACGAAAACGGAATCTTCATAGAAACAATAATGTTTCGTCCCGCTTCTGGAAGTTCGATAAGTCGGTAAAAGCTGGTGTGATTTAAATATCTTGTATTAAATAAATTTTGGATCTGAATATTGAGGCTGATATCCTGTTTTCCTGTTTTAATTTTTGAGCCAAAAGCCACATTAAAAACATGACTTTCAGCCGTTTTTTTCTCTGGAGGAACAATATTGTTTTGCTGTGCCGTAAAACGATAATCAACAGAAAAATAAGGTTCTTTTAAAAATGAGATTTGTGGTTCGTAATTCAATCCGAACAAAACCGATGGAGGCGGAGAAAACGGAAGTGTATAGCCTTTTTTACTTCCTGATTTTTGTTCAGAATAAAGATATTCGGCACCAATTTCTGCACTTAAAGATTTCAGGAAATAATATCTTGTTTGAAATTCTGCACCGTAACGAAAGACTTTGCTTTGTTCATATTCAAAAACCTGATTTCCTGCGCCATAATAAATATCGTGCGCTGAGGTTGGATTCAGATAAATGAAATTTGGAAAATAGTTCACAAACGGAGTCAGTTGAAAAGAGAAGTTTTGCGCTTTCCATTCCATTCCTAAATCCAATTGATACGAACGTTCTGCATCCAAATTCGGATTTCCTTTTTCGAATCGGAAATAATGATAATTGACGCCGTTTGAAGCCAGTTCTTTGGCAATTGGCATTCTAAAACTCGAGCCCAAATTGGCTTTCAGCGAAAGCTTTCCAGGATTATAATTTGCGCCAATCGACCATGTAAAACTGTCAAAAGTTTTAGTTAGATCTTGTGAACGCTGTAAATATTCCAATTCCGTTTGATTGTTTTCAGAAACTGGGCTTTGGAACCAATCGTAATACGATTTCATTTTAATTTTTCCGTAATCGTAACGAACAGCACCGTTTAATAACCATTTTTCGTCCAGTTCAATTTTATCGTAAGCAAATAAACCAGCATTAAATTGTGTGAACGCAGGAATTAAAAAGCTCCATCCGCCAATTTCATTTTGCTGAAAAACTACATTCGAACCAACTGTAATTTGATGGTTATCAATTCTAAATTCATCTTTAACAGAAAATGACCAGACATCCTTATCATATTGACGTTCCAAATCTTGCGGAGCGTACTTATCTTCAGGATAAATTGGAGGCATATAGCCGTGATTGACATAATGGCTATATTCTCTTCTAAAATTATTTTGAAAACCAATCTGCGTTTCAAAAGCATGATTTCCCAACTGAAAAGAGGTAGTATTGCTAACTTTCAGATGATTGACTTGCTGATAAGGCATCAAAATATCACGGCTCGATTTGTCGTGTAATTCCAGATCTACATTTCGAGGTTCGAGTCCATGCGCATTCGCGAAAAAGCCGCTTTTAGTATGCACATTACTGAAATAGAAAACCGATTTAAAACGTTCTCCCGAATAACCCGAACTCAAATGAAAATCGAGTTCTTTCCCAGCCGTATTTCGCAAATGATTTTTGTACAGCGGAACAGCATAACTGTACACATGAACCACATCGGTTGGAACGCGATAATCGCCATAATCCATTGTGGTTACTCGAGAATCGAAGAACCAATTTTCGTTCCTTCCAAATAAATTAATAGAACTTCCAAATTGCGCATTGTTGCTTTTTCCGGTAAGATCAACGCTTCCGCCAAAAGTGTTTTGCGACGGAAGAGGCAAAGGTTTAATGTTTATCGCGCCGCCCACAGCATCAGATCCGTAGATAAATGAAGAAGGGCCTTTTATAATTTCTACCCGATTTACAGCATATTGATCGATTTCCAAACCGTGATCTGCGCCCCATTGCTGACCTTCGTGTTTCAAACCATTCTCCACCACAATCACCTGATTGAAACTCAAACCACGAATAAGCGGTTTAGAACCTCCAGAACCAATAGAAATAGTTTTAACGCCGGGTAATTTCTGCAAAGACTGCATCAAACTTCCGCCAAGATTACGCTGAATAAAACTATTGTTTACCGTTTCAACATTCAACGATTCTTCTTTTTTGCTTTTTTGAGCAAGCATTATTGCTGATTAAAACTTCGTCAAGTTCCTTGATTTCTGGTTTCTTTTCTGAAGGCTTATTCTGAGAAACGGCTTCCGTCGTAATTAATAAACCGAGGAGTAAAAAACAAAATCTCCAATACATGGATAGGGCATTCTTCATTAATCTGATCTTATAAAATTTTAATACTTAAACCTTTTAGCGTCTGCCAGCCTTCTTTATCCGTCAAACGGATCATAAAATGATAATCTCCGGGATCAACATCTGCAGGAATGGTGATTTGTGCTGTTGCTTCGTAAGTTTTCACACCATTTGGAATAGTATAATTGTTGATGAAAAGCATTGGTTTTACAGGACTTTTTACAGCTTCCATTTCACATGTTGTTACTTCTGTACTATGTGTATGATGATCGAAATTGTGATGAATATCAAGACTGTAAGAACCCAGAGCGACATTGTCATTAAAAGTGGCTTTGAAAGTGAAGGTTTTTCCGCGTTCGATTGTACTGCATTGAATCGGAAAAGCATTTGCTCCAGTGATATCAATTACGGGATATTCGCTGTCGATTTCTGCTTTGTCACTGGAGCAGGATGAAATAAAAGTAAGAGCCAAAATGCCCATTAAAAGCTTTAATTTTTTCATATTTTTTGATTTATAATGGTTAAGTTTTTCTTCACTTCTAGCTTGCTTCCGTTTTGATCGTTTACGATAATGATGAAGTCGTATTTGCCTTCTGCAGCATCTTCTGGAATATCAAAATGCTTATGCACATTGGCGTTTTTTGCACCTGCATATTGTGTCCAAGTAATTTCGTGTGACCAGACTTTTAAGTATGTTTCGGTGCTTTTCTGTAGAATTTTCACTTGTACATTTTCGATTTTATCAGCAGCAGTTACTTCTGCATTAAAATGGAAATCTGCGCCAATAGTTGCGGTTTCGCTGTTGCTAAGACCAAGCTCGATTTTGTCAATAGTTGGAATTGCCTGTTTTTCTTCTGAATCGTCATTGCTGCAGACTTGTAAAAGCCATTGCCGCAAAGAGCGAAACCAGAATAAGTTTTGTTGTTTTCATTTTTTCTAATTTGATTTTGATCATTTTATAAAGGATATTTGGATTACAAAAGGATATAGTGATTTCAATATTCAAGTCCCAGCGGGACAGAATACTGGTAGAAAACTCGACATTTGGCTAAGTCCCAGCGGGACGAAATATTTATAGAAAAGAATTTATGAGCTATACAAAAGCCTTAGAGAGGCGACATATATCTTTTCTCTAGTAAAACAGCATAGCAATAACTAGAAACCTGAATAAGGATTTAGTACTGAATGCGTTAATCGATAAAAATTTGGAAGTTTTTTGCGTAGAAAAAGCTATATCAATATCAATATCAATATCAATATGGTTTATTAAATGCTTAAAATAAATGAAATAGCTTTTGAATGTTTTTAGATTTTGAAATCATAAAAACAATTAGATAGCCGAATTGCAAAACAATCGGAAACACAAAAAAAAACTAAAGTGAAAAAGGCGGGGCTCGAAGGGAAAATAGTGAGCCCTTAAAAAATGCAAAATGAGGTTTGCTGTAAATATTAAGGTGTTTTACAACAGGATTATTCTTGAAAAACTGAAAAGCATTGAATTCAAATGTGCCAACTGCGCTGAATTTGAAATCGCAAATCGAGCATTTATGAAACGAATGAAGTTTGGCTTTGAATTGTGGTTTTTCGGAAACAGAAAACTCTATTTTCTCTTTGCAATTATGAGTGTCTACAATATGTTCATACGAATGGACAGCCGGAAAAAGTATTGCAAACAATACAATCAAAGGCATCAAGAGATTTATAAATTTAAGTTTCTTTTTCATTCGTGAAGATTAACTTCTAGATGAGGTTTTTTATGCTGTTTAATGCAATAGTGTTGCAAATATAGAAATCTTATTCTTAAATGCAATGTTGTTGCAGTAATTGTTTGCGAAAAATCAATGCTTTTGTTAATTTTAGCAAATCTTATATTCCTTAAAAATGAAAATTTTCTACAGCCTTCTTTGTTTTTTTATCTTGATTTTCAATGGTTTTTCTCAATCAAAAGCAAGTGAATTATTTGAAAACGGTGTTTCTGAACAGCTAGCAAATTTTCGTAAAAAACAGATTTCGGATCTTCAATACACTTTGTTTTTCGAAATTCCGAATCAGAAAACAGAAAATATAAATTCTCAATTAGTGGTAAATTTAAATTTGTCTGATTTAAGTCAGCCTTTGATTTTAGATTTTAAAGAGAAAACATCCAATATAAAAACGGTTGAAGCAAACGGAAAAAAGGTCTCGATTGTTCATGAAAATGGACATATTGTAATTCCGGTTTCCGCTTTGGTTTCAGGAAAAAATACCATTTCGATTTCATTTATTGCAGGTAATCTGTCATTAAATAGAAATGACGATTTCCTGTACACTTTATTAGTTCCAGACCGCGCCAGTACTTTATTTCCTTGTTTTGATCAGCCAGATTTAAAAGCGACATATAAACTGAGACTTTCTGTGCCAAAAGATTGGTCGGTTTTGGCTGGAGCCAATGTTGTGGAGAAATTGGAAAAAGGTGATTTTACGTCTTACACTTTTGGAGAATCGGACAAAATGAGCACCTATTTATTCTCTTTTGTTGTGGGAAAATTCAAAAGCGCGACACGAAAGCCAGGTTTAGAAATGACGATGTTGTATCGTGAAAATAGTCCGGAGAAATTTCGCATAAGCGCTGATACTATTTTCAATTTACATCGGCAATCGTTAGACTTTTTAGAAAAATATACCAATTATAAATTTCCGTTTCAGAAACTGGATTTCGCTTCAATTCCTGTTTTTCAATATGGCGGAATGGAACATGTTGGCGCAATTCAATACCGAGAATCTACTTTGTTTTTGGACAACAGCGCAACTGACAGCGAAAAACTAAATCGCGCAAAATTGATTGCACACGAAACCTCCCACATGTGGTTTGGTGATTTGGTTACGATGAAATGGTTTGATGACGTTTGGATGAAAGAGGTTTTTGCCAACTTTATGGCCGATAAAATCATGAATCCGATTTTTCCAAAAGTCAATCATAATCTGCAGTTTTTTACGGCGCATTATCCCAGCGCTTTTGCGGAAGATCGATCTTTAGGAACACATCCGATCAAACAGCATTTGGCGAATTTGAAAGATGCAGGTTCGCTTTACGGTGCGATTATTTACAACAAAACGCCCATTATGATGCGTCAGTTAGAAGCTTCGATGGGTAAGGAAGCGTTTCAGAAAGGAATTCAAAAATACATTTTAAAATATGCCAATGACAATGCTGATTGGAATAATTTAGTAGAGCTTCTTGATGCTGAAACTTCGCTTGATATGAAAAAATGGAGCGATGTCTGGGTAAATAAATCGGGAAGAGCCATTTTTATGGATCAAATAGAATATGATGCTAAAAACCGAATCAAAAGTTTTGAAATTCAGCAAAAAGCAGAAGATAAATCAGAGAATATATGGCCTCAGGTTTTTCAGATAGGTTTAGTTTATGCTAAAGAGGTAAAAGTTTTATCAATCAATATTAATGACAAAAATACTGTTGTAAAAGAAGCTATAGGAATTGAAAAACCGCTTGCGATTGTTTACAATTATAATGGTTTTGGATACGGTGTTTTTCCGCTTGACGGGAATAATTTAAATTATATTGCTGATTTGAAAGATGAAATGGCTAGAGCTTCCAGTTATAGTAATCTTTATGAAAATACTTTGATTGGTAATGTTTCGACAGAAAAAGCTTTTGATTGTTTTTTAAAGGGAATTCAAACAGAACAAAACGAATTGGTTTTGAGAATTGTTTCGGGAAGTTTAAATACGATTTATTGGAGATTATTGACGGGAAAAGAACAAAGTAAAGTTCAGAAGCCGCTTGAAGGTGTTTTATATGAGCGTTTACAGGCCAATTTATCTGCGAATATCAAAAAGACTTTATTCGGATTGTTTAGTTCGATTGCTTATTCTGATTCGGCGAAAGCCAGTTTATATAAGGTTTGGAACAGGGAAATTTCTATTCCGAATTTGAAATTAAACGAAGACGATTACACCAATATGGCGATGAATCTGGCTATTTTCAAACATCCAAAAGCAGATGAAATCTTGGAAAAAACCAGAACTTCGTTTACAAATCCTGATAAACAAAAGCGTTTTGAATTTTTATTACCTTCATTATCAAAAGATGAATCGGTTCGAAATGCTTTTATGGAATCTTTAAAAGACGATGCAAACCGAGAGAAAGAATCTTGGGTTTCGTTTGGTTTGGCAAATATTCATCATCCGCTTCGTCAGGAAAGTGCGCAGAAATATATTAGATTTTCATTAGATTTGGTTGACGAAATTCAGCGAACGGGAGATATTTTCTTTCCAAAAGACTGGCTGGATAATACGGTTGGGAAATATTCGTCGAAATTTGCTTTTGATGAAGTGCAAAGATTCTTAAAAGAAAACCCTAATTTTAGTCCGATCTTGAAACGCAAATTGTTTCAGGCGACAGATTTGCTTTATAAAGCACAAAATATTAAAAAAGAAACCGAATGAAAATCGAATCGGAAATAGAAAAAGTCTCCAGTTTTCAGCATCTCGAAATGCTGGCCAATCAGGTTGTGGAAGGTTTTATATCGGGAATGCATAAGAGTCCGTTTCATGGATTTTCGGCCGAATTTGCCGAACATAAAGTCTATAACGCTGGAGAAAGCACCAAACATATCGACTGGAAATTGTTTGCCAAAACCGATCGTTTGTACACGAAACGTTTTGAGGAAGAAACCAATTTGCGTTGTCATTTGATTGTAGACAATTCGTCATCGATGCATTATCCTGAACTGAAATCGAATCAGCCTTTTTATGAAAAGAAGATTGGTTTTGCGGTTTTGGCTTCGGCGGTTTTGATGAATATTTTAAAGAAACAGCGTGATGCAGTTGGTTTAAGCGTTTTCTCAGATAAATACGAATATTACGCTCCCGAGAAAGGAAGTGATCGCCATCATAGAATGCTTTTGAATAAACTGGAAGAATTATTGGTTCAGCCAAAAGTCAAAAAAACGACTGATACGATTACCTATTTGCATCAGATTGCTGAGAAAATGCATCGCCGTTCGATGATTATTTTGTTTACCGATATGTTTCAGACGGAAGATGATGAAAAGCTTTTTAATGCATTACAGCATCTTAAACACAACAAACACAAAGTAGTTTTGTTTCATGTAGTTGATAATGAAACCGAACTGAAGTTTGATTTTGATAACACGCCAAGAAAGTTTATCGACTTAGAATCGGGAGAAGAGGTTTCGATTTTTGCTGATAATGTAAAAGAGCAATATGAAAAGAGGGTAGAAGCTTATTTTAAAAACTTGGCTTTAACCTGCGCAAAGAACCAAATTAAGTACGTTCCGGTAAATGTTGGTGATAATTTTGAAAAAATATTGACTACATATTTGGTTGAAAAACAAAACTTTGGATAATACTTTAAAAAATAATTTCATTTTTTTTACAAAAACACTTGCAGAAACGAAATTCTGTTATATCTTTGCAACCGCAATAACGCAGAGGTTTGGTAGTTCAGTTGGTTAGAATACATGCCTGTCACGCATGGGGTCGCGGGTTCGAGTCCCGTCCAGACCGCAATATTGGGAAGCCTTTCTTAACAGAAAGGCTTTTTTGCCCAAATACGGTATCTAAGATTAGTTGTGTTGTTTTGCTACGACTTTGTAACTCGTAGCTGGTTTAGTAGTTAGACCAATGAAAAGCTTTCCACTTTTGTGGATGGCTTTTTTGATTTAAAACACTTTTGGTTTTTTGTTTTTACCGCAAAGAGCGCAAAGGTTTACGCAAAGAACACAAAGATATTTTCTAAAGAATGCAAAGTTCGCAAAGCTTAATTAATTTTAAGCTTTGCGATTTTTTTTTCTCAATTCTGATTTTAATGTAACAGTTTGTCATTTCGAGGAACGAGGCTCGAGCGATAGCGAATAGGCAAAGCAAATCTTCACAAGTAACTCTGCAAAGATTTTCCATTTATATATTAAAACATAGCCCGTGTTTTCAACCACGGGAATACAATCTATATAAATACGTTTCTCGTGGTTGAAACCATAAGCTATATGAATGAAAAACTTGCGGAATTTGAGTTCCCGATAGCTATCGGGATAGCGTTCTTAGCGGTTAAGTAAAAGAAAGTTCCTACTTTTTTATTAAAACTTGGATTTTTAAAATATTGGATTTTAATCGATTAAAAATTTCTTGAAATTTTATTTAAAAAAACG
Source organism: Flavobacterium ginsengisoli (assembly GCF_029625315.1). NCBI lineage: Bacteria > Pseudomonadati > Bacteroidota > Flavobacteriia > Flavobacteriales > Flavobacteriaceae > Flavobacterium > Flavobacterium ginsengisoli. Next base: position 3,171,096 of record NZ_CP121110.1, on the reverse strand, counting down.
CTTGCAGAAACGAAATTCTGTTGTATTTTTGCACTCGCAATAACGCAGGGTTTGGTAGTTCAGTTGGTTAGAATACATGCCTGTCACGCATGGGGTCGCGGGTTCGAGTCCCGTCCAGACCGCCTAAGTTGTTAAAAGCCTTTCTTAACGGAAAGGCTTTTTTGTTTTTGTTATTTAACCGCAAAGTTTTGTATTACTCACTCTGATTTGTCATTTCGACGAAGGAGAAATCTTCACAAGAAGCTCCACAAAGATTGGATTATAGCGACGGAGCTACTTACGGAGATTTCTCCTTCGTCGAAATGACAAACGTTGTGGAATTGAAATTTGGAATTTAATTTCCTTATCTTTAATATAACGAAAAAACCGCTGTATTAAACACCAATGGAACATTCTGGTCAGAAACTCGATAAATACTACATCAGGAAAGTAGATGCTGATAAAAAAAGCATATACTGTCACCATGATTTGATGGGTGAATTATTTATTCCGCCACACAGACATGTTAAAGCGCAATTGCTTTATGCAGAAGGTGATGTTGTTTTTGTGACTACAGAAACCAAAACGTATTTTTTGCCAGCAAGGCATTTTATCTGGATTCCGAGTGGAGTGGAGCATAGCATCGAGCCGAAATCGGAAAGTGTGACAATGCGAAATCTGTATTTTCCTGTTGAAAAAGACGAAGATGACTTTTATAAAGTAGAAGGAATTTATCCGGTTAATAATTTATTGCCGCAAATGATGCTTTTTACCAATCGATGGAACGGTGATCTTAAAAAAGGAACTCCAAACTTTGCCATTGCCAAAGCGATAAAAGCGATTCTTCCGCAAATATGCACTAATAATCTTCCTTTAGAATTACCACAGCCAAAAGACAAACGACTTAGTAAAATCCTTCGTTATATTGAAAATAACCTGGGAGAAACGATTCTCTTTGCCGATGTAGCTCACGAATTCGGTTTCAGCGAACGCTCTCTGTATCGCTTGTTTCAAAAAGACCTAGGCATGTCGTTTATTCAATATTATACGATTCGAAGAATTTTAAAGGCAATCGAACTTTTGTTGGAAAGAAAACTTTCGGTAAAAGAGGTAGCCGAAGAAGTTGGTTACAATAGCGTTCCGACTTTCAGTAATACTTTCTTCAAAATTTTAGGCCAAAGACCTTCCGATTACTTAAACGGAGAAGAGATTTTAGAAAGCAAATGATTTATTTTTTCTCTCGCAGATTTGGCAGATCAAGCAGATAATTAATGAATTAAAGTAAAAATCTGCAGAATCTGCAGAATCTGCGAGAGCAATCAAAAAATAATCACAATCAAAATCTATTTTGTAATAAATTGTTTTTCAGTGTTTTAATATAACGTTTTCGGAAAACACGATTTTAACATTTGTCTGAAATGAATATGTTCTTGGCTTTTTAGAATTATCAGTCACCAGAAAAATGAAGGAACTTTGCGACATCAAATATTTAATTATTCATGTTCCTTAAAACAACAAATTCTACAGACGATTGTTTTCCCAGAATCCTGCTGTTATTCTTAATTGTATTAGCATTCAATGGCTTACAAGCGCAGGAAGTTCATACTGTTTCATTGCAAGATGCTTTGAAGCTAGCTAAAGAAAACAACAAAAAAATCCTTAGATCTCAATTGGAGGTCACGCTCTCAGAGCAGAACATCAAAGAAAGAAAAGAACTCCGACTGCCAGACGTACAGTTAAACGGTATGTATTCTCGAATTACGAATATTACCGAATTCAAAGGAAGCGGGTTTTTAAAAGACAAAGAAGTTACACCGGCAATTCCTGAAATTTATGAGGTCAATTCGACTTTTAAAATGCCAATTTATGCTGGAAATAAGATTAATAATGCCATCAAAATTGCGAATCAGGAAAGCGAAATAGCTAAAATAAAAACCGAAAAGGCCGAAAATGATATCGAGCTTGAAGTGGTGGCAAACTATCTGGCAATTTATAAAATGATGGAACTTCAGAAAATATTCGAAGAAAACATCAAAGAAGAAAAAAGCCGATTGAAAGAAGTGCAATCGCTTCATAAACATGGAACGGTTACGAAAAACGAAGTTATTCGTGCCGAATTACAGCTTTCAGATCGCGAATTGAATGCGTTAACTAACTCCAAAAACATTAAAATCGCACTTCACGATCTGAAAACGCTGATACAGATTCCAGAAAACGAAGAAATTGCGATTGATACAACGTCAAGTTTGGACGAAATGAACGGTTTAGATCCCTATGATTTTTATATGAATAAAGCTTTGCAAAACGAAGAAATGCGTATTGCAAGTCAGGAGCTGAATATCAGTAAAACCGAACTGAAAATGGTAAAAGGAAACTATTTGCCAAGCGTTCATTTCTTTGGGAATTACGGTTTTTATTATCCAAACTATAAATTTTTTCCGCCTAATCCGTATCTCTATACTTTAGGACAAGTTGGTATTGAAGCCACTTTTGATCTTTCGTCTTTATATAAAAATAAAACCAAAATGGAGCAGGCGAACACCAAAATCAAATGGCAGGAAATGCAGAATGAAATCGTAAAAGAGGAAATTCAAGATAAGCTTTATAAAGAACATACGCAGTATCAGGAAATTCTTGAAAAGTTTGTTGTTGTGGACAAAGCACTGGATTTGGCTGATGAAAATTACCGTATTGTAAAGCTGAAATACTTAAATCAGCTGGTTTTAATTACCGAAATGGTCGACGCTGATAATGCTTTGCTTCAGGCGAAATACAACAAAATTTCTACGCGATTGGATGCGGTTTTAAAACATTACGAACTGCTTCATACGGCTGGAATGCTTCCGCAGAGCTAGATGGTGAGAGATTAGGCTAAAGCCTTAGAAAAAAGATTAAAGAAGAAAGATTTTTAGAAAAGAACTAAGTTAAAGAGATATGGTTAAGATAAAAAATGAAACTAGAAGAAATAAAACGTTTCATATACTAATAACAATTATTGCGTGTGTGCTTGTTATAAGCGGTGTTATTTTAGGAATTTGGTTTTATGTGTTCAACAGAAATCACGAAGAAACCAACGACGCGCAAGTCGAACAATATGTAACGCCAATTATGTCTCGTATTACGGGTTATGTGCAGGAAGTTCGTTTTAACGAAAATCAGTTTGTGCATAAAGGAGATACTTTGGTTGTGATTGACAATCGTGAATATAAATCAAAATTGAATGTGGCTCTTGCCGATGTTCAAAATGCGCAACAAAACAGCGTTGTGGCGCAGAAAAATGCCATAAATACGGCAAGTGCAACAGCGATTAACGAAGCGCAATTAGAAGTCGCAAAATCGAATCTTTGGAAAACTAAATTGGAATATGAAAGATACAAAGCTTTGGTAAGCGAAGAAGCGGCTACTTCTCAGCAATTAGAGAAAGTAAAAGCTGATTACGAATCGGCTCAGGCGCATTTTCAGGAAATGAAAAATAGAATCCATTCATCTGCTTTAAGCACTTCTGTTGCCGAAGCAAACGTTCCGACAACACAAACCAATATTGCTTCAAAACAAGCTGTTGCAGATAATGCTGCTTTATTTCTTTCGTACACCATAATTACAGCGCCTTATGACGGCTGGGTTGGAAAACGAACTTTACAGCCAGGACAATTGGTAAAAGAAGGTCAATCTTTATTATCAATTGTAAGTAAAGAAAAATGGATTACGGCCAATTTTAAAGAAACGCAATTGCAATATTTAACCGTTGGGCAAGATGTTGAAATTAAAGCCGACGCTTTGAGCGATAAAACTTTTGTTGGTACAATCGCCTCTTTATCGCCAGCGAGTGGGGCAAGATTTTCATTGCTTCCTCCAGATAATGCAACGGGTAACTTTGTAAAAATAGAACAAAGAATTCCAGTTAGAATTCAGTTGAAAGACAGCGACAAACAAGCCGACTTTTTAAGAGCGGGAATGAATATTACTGTGATCGCAAGCACACTAAAATGGAAGATAAAAGTATTTTTAAATCATGGGTTCCAAAATGGGCAATCATTACGATTTTGTTTGTTTGTCTTTTGCATTCCATGATTTTATTGGGAGTTTATACGTCAAACGTAACATATGCGGCAAGTTTTCTGGACATTGAGCCCGAAGATTTGCAGTACGCGATGTGCGTTACGTATGGGACTCTGCTGGCGACAATTCTTATAGAAAGCCGATTTTCGAGTTTTTTTCCTGCCAAAAATTACCTCATGGGCGTTTATTCCTTAATTGGAGTTACGATTGTAACGTCGGGTTATGTCGATAATTTTGCGGTTTTTCTATTGCTGAGAGTTGCCGAAGGAATCTTAATGGCGCTTCCTGCCATTACCATCAGACAATTGCTTATTGAGCAGTTTGATTCTAAAAATGCCATTATAATTGGGTTTTCCTTTTATTATGGTTCTCTACTGTTGTCAACGCCTTTTATTATGAATATTGCGGTTTGGTTTCTGGATCATTACGATTGGAAATACATGCTGTATGTTTCGGGCGGACTGCAGGTTTTAAATGTCTTTTTAATCTTGGTTACTTTTCGTGGGCACCGAACAACAAAGAAAATCCCGTTGTATCAAATCGACTGGATGAGCTATTTTTTGGTTTTAACAGCTATTCTTTGCGGTGCCTACTTTTTTGTGTATGCCGAGAAAAAATATTGGTTCGAATCTTCTCAAATGGTTTTAATGCTTATTACGGCACTTATTACGGGAGGTTTGTTCATCTTCAAAGAGCTTTTGGTTAAAAGGCCAACTTTTAATTTTGAAGTTTTTAAATACGCCAATCTGAGAATTGGGTTTTTATTGTTTTTCCTGTTTTACATCAGCAGAGCAACGTTGAGTCTTTGCCATTCGGCGATGTATTCGATTTGGAATTGGGATCCGTCTCGAGTTGCGGGTGTGCAATACATTAACGGACTCGGAAATATCATCGGATTGGTTTTGGCGGCTTTTTTCTTGATGAAATCGCTTTCGACCAAAATCATTTTTCTGATTGGTTTTTCGCTGATTGCGTTGTATCACTTTTGGTTTACGTTTCTATTTGTGCCCGATGTGGCTTTATCAGATATTATTGTTCCGTACTTTTTGCAGGGCATCGGAGTTGGATTGTTATTTGTTCCGTTGATTTTATTTACTACTTCTTCGGTTCCTGCAAATATGGCGGTTTCTTCAGGAATTGTCGGCGTTTCTGGACGTTTCTGGGGAAGTACGATTGGTTTTTGCGTCATGCAGAATGCAACTGTATTTTTAAACAAAAAACACTTTTTAAAACTAAGTCAGTTTGTAACTGGCGAAAATCCCGAAGCACAGCAAAACATTGCAAACGCTACGCAGAGTTTTATTGCCAAAGGATATTCGGCAGATAATGCGAATGTTTTAGCTATGAAAAAGATTTTTGGAAGCATTGCCAAACAGTCGACTCTGTTGGCAGATATGGAGATTTACACTATTGTAGGTTACGGTTTATTGGTTTTGATTATTCTTATTGCGTGCAATCAGCATTTGAGACAGACTATGACTTTGGTTAAAAGCAAAATTTGGATTGGGTAAAGGTTTTGTTTCAGGCTTAATGTTTCAAGTTTTTGCCAATCTTTGTCTATTATTCTCGCAATCCTGATAGCCATCGGGAGTAGAGATGCAAAGAGTTTTATTTTTAAAGCCACAGATTATAAAGATTAAAAGGATTTTTGTTTCACGCAGATTCGGCAGATTTTAGCAGATTTAATTTTGATTTTAATAATATCTGCGCTTATCTGCTTAAATCATTTTAAATCTGCGTGAAATAAAACTCTGCGACTTTGCGAGATTCAAAAAAAATCTTGGTGAATCTCTGTGAGAAACCTCTGTGTAACTCTGCGGAAAAACTTATCTTGCATCCGTTAAAAACAACAAAACAAAATTATGAGCCAGCAATGTGTAATTTTTGATATGGATGGTGTGATTTCGCATACAAATCCGCATCATGTAATCGCTTTTGAAAAGTTTTTCGATAAATATAATATTCCGTACACGAAAGAAGAATTTGAAGAACATATGTACGGAAAACACAATAGTTATATCATGACGCATTTCTTCAAACGTCCGATTGCGGGAGAAGAACTGATAAAATTAGAAGACGAAAAAGAAGGAATGTTTCGCGAGATTTACAAAGACAAAGTCGAAGCGATTCCGTATTATATGGATTTTTTAAACGAATTAAAATCTCGTGGTTTCAAAACAGCCGTTGCAACATCGGCGCCTCGTGCGAATCTGGATTTGATTGCAAACGCTTTGAAACTTGGCGAAAAAATGGATTCGATGATGTCTAGCGAAGACGTTACATTTCATAAACCAAATCCTGAAGTGTATTTAAAATCGGCAGAAAGAGTTGGAGTTTCTCCTTCTGATTGTGTGGTTTTCGAAGATTCTTTTTCGGGAATTACAGCAGGATTAAATGCCGGAATGAAAGTCGTAGGCGTTTTGAGCACGCATACAAAAGAAGAACTTCCGCCATGCGATTTTTATATTAATGATTATAGTGAAGTGAATGTGGATAAGATTATTGAAATATTGGGTAGATAAATTCCAATTTTTTAAAATCCCAAATTCCAAGTGATACGAAACCTTTGTCAAAGTTTTAAACTTTGACAAAGGTTTTTTTCATATTGTAACCACAATCTTGTCATTTCGACGAAGGAGAAATCTTCGTTAGAAGCTCCACAAAGATTGTTGATATGCGTTACCGAGTTACTTGCGAAGATTTCTCCTTCGTCGAAATGACAAACTAAACGGATTTAAAAACCGTTTAATACTTCTCCTCTAGAAAAGCCATCTAGCCTTTTTCAAATTCCAAGATTAAAGAATTTTTATTTCACGCAGATTCTACAGATTTTAGCAGATTTATTTTGATTTTATAATATCTGCGTTTATCTGCTTAAATCATTTAAAATCTGCGTGAAATAAAAAACGAATCAATACTTCTCCTCCAAAAAAGCAATCCATCCTTTTTCAAATTCCTCTTGCGTTACGTTCAATGTTTTTTGGATATTGCCGAAAGACGCAATCAGTTTGGGCAGAATATCTTTTCCCCATTTTTGAGTCATATATTCGATTATCGTGTAGCCAATGTTGTAAATCTGATTGCCGTGATTAAGATCTTCTAAAGTCAGGTTTTTGCTTTTGGCGTATTTTACGCTTAGCGAATTAACCTCTTTCGCTTCAAACATACTAATCGATTCCCAGAGCCAGCGCGGATATTCGGCTTTAAACTTTTTATCAAATTCCCTTTCAAAAGTTAGTCGGTCTTGTGTGATAATCGTGTCTTTTGCTTTGTATATTAATATGTTGAGCTGAACGCAATGCGTAAACTCGTGCAAAGCCGTTTTGAGCGGATCGTCTGGAAAGATAGAATTAAACCAATTCGTCCATACAAAATGAAATTCGTTTGGGCCACGACTTGTGCCTTTTGTGTTTTCTGTTAAACCTGTGGCCTCATTAAACTTAAATTGCGAACCGTAAACAAAAACCTTTATCGGGTCGTGTTCTACGTCTTTTAGATTTTCTCTTATTTTAGAATAATTTTCCTCTAGATGTTTGCTGACTTTTTCGGCCTCGCTTTTATAAATTCCGTTGTAGGAAACAATAAAATGCTCCGATTTAAGAGTTTTGGTTTCGTGCTGAACGGTAAAGCTTCGAACTGTTCTTGCAAAATAAAAGACAGCAATAATTGCTAAAAAAATGACTAGTAATCTGTATTTTCTCATGTGTTCTAATTGTTTTTTTTGAGATTTAAAAACAAGTGAAATTTTGAGAATTAGGTTTTTGGTTTTTTAAAAGTAAGAATATTTAAATACTAAAGTGTAAAATAATTAAAGAAATTTCTGAATCGCTTTTTGTTTTGTCGCTCCCGATAGTTGTCGGTATATTAAAATTAAAAGAGTACTTATCGTATTGTTTCCTGTTTTAACGGAAGTTTTTTATGGCAAAAACATTGCAATTGCATCAAATATTTTTATTTTTGTTCAAAATATGAACATTGTTCATTTTTTATAATGATGTTTACGATATGAGCAGAAAAGAAATACAAGAGCAGAGAATGAAAGATTATTTCATTCAGGCTACCAAAGAAATTTTAAAAGGAGAAGGCATTCAGGCTTTAAGTGTAAGAAGTATAGCCGAAAAAGCGGGTTATTCGTTTGCTACACTTTACAATTATTTTAAAGATGTAAAAGAACTTATTTTTTTTTGTGTGAAAGATTTTCAGCAGGAATGCCAGGAATATGTTGAAGATAAAACAAAAGATACGGAAAGAGGCGAAAAGAAAATTATTGCGATTTCGATTTCCTACGCCGATTATTTTGTACAGTATCCAAGTGTTTTTGAAATCTTTTTTATCGAAAAACTTCCTAATTCGGCTGAAAATGCCAGAATATCAGAATTAATTTCCTCTTTTCTCGAAAAACTCTGCCAAGAAGAATTTCAATATTGCATTGATCAAAAGAGTTTTACGGCCGAAGAAGTTCAGGAAATAGTAAAAGAACTTAATGGTTTAATTACGGGGATTTTACTGCTGTATTTAAACCGAAATTATCCGTCTGATTATGGTGATTTTACTAAAAATTTAAAATCGCAAATAGAAAAAACAATGAAAAAATAAGCGCATGAAAACCAAAAAAGAACTTAGAGACGAATACAAGGAAATGAAGTTCAGAAAAGGTGTTTTTCAAATACGAAATACCGTAAACAAAAAAGTATATATAGATAGCAGTGCTGATCTTGATGCTATTTTTAAACGCCAAAAATTTCAGCTTAACTGCGGGAATCATCCTGTGGCAGAACTTCAAAAAGACTGGAAAGAACTTGGAGAGGACAAATTTGAATTTGAAATCCTGAGCGAAATAAAAGAAAATGATACGGCTGTAAAATCTGACCCAAAAGATTTGAAACTTTTAGAGCAAATGTTTTTGGATGAAATAATGCCTTTTGATGAAAAAGGATATAACAAAAAGAAAAAATAACCTATTAAGAAATGAAGTTTTATGAATTGCCTCCTGCTTTAGCTGGAGGTTTTTTTATGTTTGAAAAGGAAAAGGCTTTAGTCGAATGTTAAAAGGTTTATAATTTAAATTGTGTTTTATAAATAATCACTGAAAATATAAAGCTTGTTTTTATTTCTCATTGCAGATTCGCAAATTTTAACCAATTCATCAAGTGCTTCTTCGGCACCACTACCTTGTTGAACTACTTTTTCTCTTACGTTTATTAATTGCTCATTAAATTCCTTTATTCTGTAGCATTCTATTTCTTGTGCTATTGCATCATTTAAAATTGCATATTCTTCAGAATGGTATTTATATATCAAGCTCTCTGGATTCAGTTCTCTAAATTTTGAATAATAATGATCAATTATGAATCCAAATTGATGTGTAGTTAATTCCAGCTCATAAATTAGATTATTCTCTTTATCTCTTTCTCTAAAGTATATTTCATCTAAACAAACGCTATATGGATAAAGTTTCATCCATTTTGAAACTAATTCTATTTTTAAAGGTAAAATTTTCAAGATTTAATTTAATATGAATGAAAAATATTTTCTATTTCAAAGGAAAATCAAACAATTCTTTAGGTTTGATATCCAAAGCATTAGCTATTTTTATAAGAGTTTTTACAGTAGTATTTATTTCGGCTCTTTCTATTCTGCCTATCTGATTTTTTTTGATATCACAATCATCAGCCAAAGCTTGTTGTGATAAACCTTTTTTTTCACGCAATTGTCTTATGTGAGTGCCAAGATTTGCAATAAAGGTTTCTTCTGAAATATCCATATTTCAAAATTCTTAAGATTTATTTTTGTCTTGGTAACATTTATGTGTTCAAAAGTATTATATTTACCACATTTAAAAAATAAGACAATGGCTACAAACGATCTTTCAAAAGAAACAGAAAAAAGACTCTTAGATTTTTTTAATAATGTTATTGATGCCAAAGATTTGGCAAAAGCAATTCGGCAATTAAATTATGCAATTGCGTTAGTTGTTATGAAAGATGATGAAAGAGGATATGCTTATGCTCAAAGAGAAAACCTAGAAAAAGGTTTTTATTGGCTGAATGAATTAGCCGAAATTTTACATCCGTATCTGGAAGTTGAATAAGAGAAAATAACGTTTTAAAAATATCTTCATTTCGACGAAAGGAGAAACCAAAAGCAAAACCGACAAAAAATTCCAGATTGATTTCCGCAATTTTTTTCATAGTGTACAAACTGTTGGTGATGCTGAAAAGCTCCTTTCGTCAAGATGATTTGATAAAGATGAATTACCGCGTAGTTTGTCATTTCGAGGAACGAGAAATCTTCGCAAGTAACTCCGCAACGGAAATCCAATCTTTGTCGAGCTTCTTGCGAAGATTTCTCGTTCCTCGAAATGACAAAACTGTACTAATAGTTTGGTGTTATTCTCAAAATATGCCTCATTTTTTTAATCATTGGAACGCATTCATTGTCGACAATCTTTGTCTCCCGTGATTGAAATCACTAGCTATATTTGAAAGAGGATAGTCATATTGAGATTGATTACTAACCTTTTTTAATCATGAAATCCAATGTCCAAATTCAGTTATAATTGTCCAGATTCCATTAGTTTTTTTTAATAGATAACTCTTTCCGGAGGCACTGTGAAAAGATTTTGAATATGTTATAGATACAATGCAATTTTCAAAATCATTATCAAATAAGGGTTTGCTTACCGATATTATATTTTGCCTTTTGTAAATATCTTTAAATAGTATTTCTATTTCTTCGTCGGTTAGGCAATTTGTATTTTTGATGTATTTAGGATTAAATTCAGATTGTTTTATTAATTCTGAATTCCAAGTTTCCTCAGTATCAGTATTGTTTTTTTCAAAATCATTTAATGTCTTTTCAGATACTGTAATTCCTCCAGTATCTTCTTTAAATTCTCTGACATTAAATGAAGTTTTAGGTTTTCTACATTCTATATAAATAGGCACTTTGTTCTTTTCGATTTCGTGGCTAATTATTTTTTTAAATATTTCATTTTCTTGTTTATTCTGTGAGAAGCTTAAAATTGAAAATAGAAGCAGTAATATTTTAAAAACCTTTGACATTGAATGAAATAAGTTTATTTGTTTTTTTTGAAGATATACTTTTGGCTAAATGTAATAAAAAATTGGACATTGCCAAAAAACAAAAAAGCTTCTGAAAAATCTTCAGAAGCTTTTTTTTGTGCGGATAATAGGACTCGAACCTACACGCCTTGCGGCACCAGATCCTAAGTCTGGCACGTCTACCAATTTCGCCATATCCGCGGTAATTGTGGGTGCAAAGATAGGCATACTTTTGAATTATCAAAGCATTTTTTGAAAATTTTTTTTAATTCTCTTTTTTGTACTTTTGGGTTTCTATAAAAATAATTTAAATGGAAAATATTAAGTCCTACGTTCAACAACATAAAGATCGGTTTATCAACGAATTGATCGAATTATTAAAGATTCCGTCGGTTTCTGCCGACACTGCATATTCTCAAGATGTTATTGACACAGCAGAGGCTGTAAAAGAAAGTTTATCAAAAGCAGGGTGCGATTATGTCGAAACTTGCGACACTCCAGGTTACCCAATTATCTACGGAGAGAAAATTATAGATCCAAATCTTCCAACGGTTTTAGTTTATGGCCACTACGACGTACAACCGCCAGATCCGTTAGAATTATGGACTTCACCACCTTTTGAACCGGTTATTAAAACTACAGATATTCACCCAGAAGGCGCAATTTTCGCGCGTGGAGCATGTGACGACAAAGGTCAGATGTACATGCACGTAAAAGCGCTTGAATTAATGGTACAAAGCAATACGTTGCCTTGTAACGTAAAATTCATGATCGAAGGTGAAGAAGAAGTTGGTTCTGCAAGTTTGGCTTGGTTCGTAGAGCGCAATCAGGAAAAACTGAAAAACGACGTAATCTTGATTTCAGATACAGGAATGATCTCTAACCAACAGCCGTCTATCACAACAGGTTTAAGAGGTTTGAGTTATGTTGAAGTAGAAGTTACAGGTCCGAACCGCGATTTGCATTCAGGTTTATACGGTGGAGCTGTGGCGAACCCAATTAATATTTTGGCAAAAATGATTGCTTCGCTTCACGACGAAAACAATCATATTACAATTCCAGGTTTCTACGATAAAGTAGAAGAATTATCTGCAGAAGAAAGAGCAGAAATGGCAAAAGCGCCTTTCAGCTTAGAAAAATATAAAAATGCTTTAAACATTGCCGATGTTTACGGTGAAAAAGGATATGTAACCAACGAAAGAAACTCAATCCGTCCAACATTAGACGTAAACGGAATCTGGGGCGGTTATACTGGCGAAGGTGCTAAAACGGTTATTGCGAGTAAAGCTTTCGCTAAAATCTCGATGCGTTTGGTTCCAAATCAGGAATGGGAAGAGATTACAGAACTTTTCACAAAACATTTTACAAGTCTTGCTCCAGCTGGAGTTACAGTAAAAGTAACGCCTCACCACGGTGGTCAAGGTTATGTTACGCCAATTGACAGCATCGGATATCAGGCGACAAATAAAGCGTATACAGAAACGTTTGGAGTTCCTGCAATTCCGGTTCGTTCTGGAGGAAGTATTCCGATTGTGGCTTTGTTTGAAAAAGAATTAAAAAGCAAAACCATCTTAATGGGATTTGGTTTGGATAGCGATGCTATTCACTCGCCAAATGAGCATTTCGGAATCTTTAATTACTTGAAAGGTATTGAGACTATTCCGTTGTTTTACAAGTATTTTGTGGAGCTTTCTAAGTAGTTTTTTTAACGCAAAGAACGCAAAGGTTTACGCAAAGTTCACTAAGATTTTTTAAGTGAGATTTTATAAAAGTTCGCAAAGTTTTTTATACAAAGCTTTGCGAACTTTGCGTTTATAAGTGTAAACTTTAAAAAAAACCTTGCGTTCTTTGCGGTTGAATTTTTTTTAACCGCAAAGGCCGCAAAGAATTTACGCAAAGTTCGCTAAGATTTTTTAAGTAAGATTTATAGAAGTTCGCAAAGTTTTTTTACACAAAGCTTTGCGAATTTTGCGTTTATAAACGTAACCTTAGAAAAAAACCTTGCGTTCTTTGCGGTTAAATTTAATGTTTCACTCTATGTTCAAGAACCTGATTAAAAGATCACTAAATTTTTATGAATAAAAATTTTCTCATAAAAGTTGTGCGTTTGATTTTTATTTCTACATTTGTAGAGCAACATCTATAATTGTAGAATAAAACGGTGCCTATGAAAAACATCTTTTTAGTATTTCTTTTGGGTTCAATGCTTTTGAGCTGTAAAAGCAAACCGATCAATCAGAAAATTGACAAGAAAAAAGAAGGTGTTTGGATTGATGATTATACGCAGGATGGTACAAATTATAAATCGTATGAATATTATAAAAACGATCTTCCGGTTAAAAAATGGAAATCATACATTAACGGAAAAATCTATAAAACAGAGAAATATAAAAACGGAATCTGTGTCGTGAAAAGTTATTACGAAAACGGAAAGCTGGAATCGAAAGGGAAAACAAAATTAGAAACGAATTCGGTTGAAACGCATTGGTTTTATTTTGGAGAATGGAAGTTTTATTCGGATAAAGGAAAATTAAAAGGAATCAAAAATTACGACAAAGGAGAATTGATTTCGGAACAAAATATTAAATAGACAAACTAACCTCTAAACCATGAAAAAATTAATCACGCTTTCTTTTCTCTTAATGAACTGCTTTTTCTTGCAAGCTCAAACGTATAAAGAATGGGTTCACAAAGCAGATTCTTGTTATACAGCAAAAAACTATGAGTTGTCTGTTGCGTATTATGAGAAAGCTTTTAAAATAGAACAGAAAGATAATCGAGATTTATACAATGCAGGCTGTTCTGCTTCTATGGCAAAAAGGAATAAAAAAGCATTTAAATGGCTGAATCTTTCTATCGATAACGGATACGAGAATATTGCGCATATTAAAATTGATAACGATTTAAAGCCTTTGCACTCAGAAAAAGAATGGAATAAGACAATTGATAAACTGCAGAAGAAGTTAGATGTAATTGGAGCAAATTATGATAAAGTGCTGGAAAAGCAACTTGCGGAGATTTATACCGAAGATCAGGAAATTCGTGGAGAATTTATGAATGTTTATAGAGCTACTAAACCTGATAAAAAGAAAATTGACAGCGTTGGTAAAATTATGCAAAGAAAAGACAGCATTAATCTTATTAAGGTGATGAAAATACTGGACGAAAAAGGCTGGTTAGGAAAAAATGTTGTAGGCTCTCAGGGAAATCAGACTTTGTTTCTGGTGATTCAGCATGCCGATTTAGAATATCAGCAAAAATATTTGCCGATGATGAGAGAGGCGGTTAAAGACGGAAATGCCAATCCAGCAAATCTGGCTTATTTAGAAGATAGAGTTGCTTTGAGAGAAGGAAAAAAACAAATTTATGGCAGTCAGAGTTCAAAGAATAAAAAGACTGGTAAAATTTGTATCGCACCAATGATAGATCCAGATAATGTCGATAAAAGACGTGCAGAAGTCGGACTTGGCACAATGGCCGACTATGCAACGAAATTGAATATTGATTGGAATTTGGAGGAATATAAAAAGGAATTGGCTGAAACAGAAAAACTTGAAAATACAAAACCATGATACAATTATCAAATGCAGAAGAACAGTTAATGGAGCATTTATGGAAGCTTGAAAAGGCTTTTATGAAAGATTTGCTGGAAGCGTATCCGGAACCAAAACCAGCAACAACAACCGTGGCAACGCTTTTAAAACGAATGATCGATAAGAAGTTTGTAGCGTATAACGAATTTGGGAATTCGCGAGAATATTATCCGCTCGTAAAGAAAACAGACTATTTTGCAAAACACGTAAAAGGGCTGATTAGTAATTTCTTTAATAATTCGGCTTCGCAATTTGCTTCGTTTTTTACGACTGAGACCAATTTGTCGGCTTCGGAATTGGAAGATCTTAAAAAAATAATCGATTCAGAAATTCAAAAAAAGAAGAAATGATAGCTTTTATTGTAAAATCGACAGTCGCTTTATGTGTTTTTCTGGCTTTTTATCATTTGATATTAGAGCGAGAAAAAATGCATCAGTTTAATAGATTCTTTTTGCTTTTTGCAATTGTGATTTCCGTTGCAATTCCGTTTATCTCATTTGAAATTATAAAAGAAATTCCTGTAGATTTTTCAAGGCAAGTTGCTATTAGTCAGCATGCACTAAATACGTCGATTCATCAAACAGCAGAAAAAGTAGATTATAAATTCATTCTTTTATGGACTTTATACGCAATCGTAATGCTGTTGATGGCGGTAAGGTTTGGAAGAAACATTTGGAAGATTTTTTCCAGAATTGGCAATTCTCCAAATGTAGAATTTAAGAATTCAAAATTGGTTTTGGTAAAAGAAAAAATAGTGCCACATACCTTTTTGCATTACATTTTTATCAATTTAGAAGATTATAAAAAGCAAAATATTGAAGCCGAATTGTACACGCACGAATTGGTTCATGTGCATCAAAAACATACTTTGGATATTCTCTTTATAGAGTTTTTAAAAGTTGTTTTTTGGTTTAACCCGATCTTTTTGTTTTATAAAAAAGCAATACAACTCAATCACGAATTTCTTGCCGATCAGGAAATTGTGAAAACTTATAATAATGTTCCGTTTTACCAAAATTTACTTTTAACAAAAGGAAGCGAGAAACAAACGATTTACTTGGCCAGTAATTTGAATTATTTAGTAACAAAAAAACGATTAATAATGATGAAAAAAGAACATCAAAAAACACAGCGTTTTTAAAGAAAATTGCTGTAGTGCCTCTGGTCACGATTTTAATGTTGCTGTTATGCATGAAAACAGTTGCACAAGAAGTGAAAACAGAAGTAAAAAGTAGTACAAGTAAAAATTCTTCTGATGAGAAAACAGTTGTTTCAAAAGATAAAAAACAAGATGTGGCTGTAAAGGAAAAATCTGTTAAGCCAACAGACAAGAAGAAAACCAAAGTTTCGTCTCAGCCAGCAGTTGCTTCAAAAAAAACGCAGGATGTAAAAGAGAATGAAGCTTTAAATAAAAAACAAGAATCTGGTTCTGAGGTGAGTGCTATAATTAGTGAAAGTGAAGGAAGGGTAAAAGAACGAAGAAAATCTTATGGTTATCAAGATATAAAGTTTGATACTACAATGTTTAGAAGACCACAAAATCCTTGAGAATAAAACATTCTTAAAAAAGGTAAATAATCGATTCAGAAAAAAATAAAAAATGATAACATATCTTTTAAAATCGGGTTTGTCTGCTTGCTGTTTTTTATGCAGTGTATAAATTGTTGTTAGAAAACGAAAGAATGTTTCGTTTTAATCGTGTCTATCTTATCGGAAGTTTGATTTTTAGTCTAGTTATTCCGCTGCAATTGTTTTCGATTGCATCATTTTTTCCGTCAAAAATTAAAACAATTCAGCTGGATGAAATAATGATTGTGTCTAATCAATCAATCTTAAACAAAGTTTCATACAATGAAATCCTATATTTCTTTTTAGGTGCAATTTATGTTCTTATTGCAACAATTTTACTGATTCGATTTGCTATAAATGTTTCTTCTTTTTTCTTGAAAATGAAAAAGAATTCGGTACAATTTATAGACAATCAGAAACTTGTTTTAATGAAAGAATCGATTTTGCCACACTCTTTCTGGAATGCTATTTTTATTAGTAAAGAAGATTTTACAAATGGAAAAATTCCATCAGAATTAATCGCTCATGAAAAAGCACATTTGCAGGAAAAACATACTTTAGATATTCTTTTTGTTGAGTTTTTGCAAATCGTATTTTGGTTTAATCCGATGTTTGTTTTGTTTGAAAAAGCCATAAAGCTCAATCATGAGTTTTTGGCCGATGAAGCCGTAAACAAACAATTTGATGAAGTTAAAAGCTATCAGAACTTATTGTTGCAATTTGCTTCAAATAAACATACTGTCGTTTTAGCAAGTACTATCAATTATCAAATAACCAAAAAACGTTTGCTTATGATGACTAAAGAAAAATCGCCAATTGCAATGGTTTTAAAAGTGACTTCTGTAACTGTTGTTTCTTTTTTATTGTTAATTGCTTTTAATTCGGAAGCTACTGCGCAAACCAGTTTTAATGGAAAAAACAGTATTGGTGTTAATGAAAAGGCAGATGTTAAACAACCACAATTTCCTGGCGGAATAGAAAAGTTCTATATGTTTGTGGGACAGAATTTTAAAATGCCAAAAGAATTTTCGAAACAAAAAATAGACGGCAAGCTTTTTATTGAGTTTATGGTTGAAAAAGATGGAAGTTTGTCTGAATTTAAAATTGTAAAAGATTTAGGATATGGAGCAGGAGAGGAAGCAATAAGAGTTTTGAAACTTTCGCCAAAATGGATTCCAGCAACTGAAAATGGTCAAGCTGTTCGAGTGTTGTATTCATTGCCTATAACGCTTCAAAGTGAGAAGTAGAGATTCAGAGTAGCAAAGGTTCAAAGGTTCAAAGGTTTTTCTCTGTGCCTTTGAACCTTTGCCTCTTTGCGCCTCAGAATAAAAAAAATCCGCTTCTGATGGAGGAAGCGGATAAAATCAAAAAACTAATTAAAAAAAAATTCTAAAAATAAACATGCAATCTAGACTAAAACAAATCTGGATTGTAACCAAAATAAGGTACATTTTGTTCGTTAAAAATGACCCCATATTCTTCTAACTCTTTCAAAATAGGTTCGTAAACTTCCTTTTTAATAGGAAGTTGTACACCTGGAGTTGTAATTTTTCCGTTTAAAATCAATAATGTAGCAATAGCAACCGGAAGTCCGACTGTTTTTGCCATTGCGGTATAAGTTTGGTCATCGCCAATACAAACCATTTTAGAATCGATTTGTTTCTTTTCTCCATTT
Source organism: Flavobacterium ginsengisoli (assembly GCF_029625315.1). Classification (NCBI taxonomy): domain Bacteria; kingdom Pseudomonadati; phylum Bacteroidota; class Flavobacteriia; order Flavobacteriales; family Flavobacteriaceae; genus Flavobacterium; species Flavobacterium ginsengisoli. The sequence continues at coordinate 3,153,157 of NZ_CP121110.1, read as the reverse complement.
AGTTCATAACCAAATTTGTGATACATCACAATCATATCTTTATCTTCTGGTTCAAGAGCCCAGCTGTCAGTTAAGATTTTTTCTAAAATCTGAGCTGGAGTGGCTTTAGGAAGATTTACTTTTTTGTTTGGGTTAAATAAATCCAATTCCAGAAGTTTATCCCACATAATATCGTCTTGATCGATTTTTAAGATCAAACGTGTTTTAATTTCAGCTGAATCTGTTGGATGATACGGTAGAAAAGAATTGATAAACTGACGATAGCTCATGTTTTCAGAATCTTCTATAATGTAGCTGTCATCTGTCATACCGAGCTGTACAAACATGTTCCAAGCTCTAGAAAAACCAACCCTTCTAATGGTTCCTCTATATAAGGTAAGAATATCATCTAAACCATAAACCGAACGGTATTTAAGAGAATCGCGATTAGAATAGGCTTCAAATTTCCCGTAGTCTTCTACTTCCAGAAATTCAGTTCTTCTAAACAAAGCACTGTACGGAATGTATTTATAAGTGCCTTCCTGAATAAACTTCGCTGCACCGCCCTGACCAGCCAAAACTACATTTCTTGGTGCCCAAGTAAATTTGTAGTTCCATAAATTATTATCAGATTCTGGAGCTACTAAACCTCCGCAGAAAGATTCAAACAAAATCATTTTACCGCCTTTAGATCTGATTTCGTCAATGACTTTCATGGCGCTCATATGATCGATGCCTGGATCGAGGCCGATTTCGTTCATAAAAATCAGATTGTTTTTGATGGCTTCTTCGTTTAAAGCCTGCATGGCATCGCTTATGTAGGAAGCTGTAACAAGATGTTTTTTGAATTCAAGGCAGTCTTTTGCGATTTCGATATGCAGATGCGCCGGAAGCATTGAAATTACTATCGAAGCACTTGCGATAGCTTTTCTTCTTTCGTCGGCATTAAAAATATCTAAGGCAAGCGGAGTGGCGTTTGGATGATTTTGTGTCTTTGCTTTCGCAAGATGCAATGAAAGGTCAGCTACCGTTAAATGTAGTTGTTCTTCATTAGATTTCGATAATAAATATCGAATCAAAGACGATGCAGATCTTCCTGCTCCAAATATTAAAATGTTTCTCATGCTTTAAATATTTAACACAAATATATTTAAATGTTATAAATATAACAATTCAAATTAAAGAAAATAAAATTATTTTTTTCGCAAAACCCAAAAAATAATTTGATTTTGTTCTAAATAATCCAGAAACAACGGCGGTTTTTCAGTTCGTTTGAAGTATTTTTGTTTGAAATTTCAAAAGAGATATATTATGAAAAGAAGAATCGTTTTAACAGGAGCTTTTATTGGTATGTTAGCTATTATTTTGGGTGCTTTTGGTGCTCATTTATTAAAAAAATATCTTTCGGTTGACCAATTAAATACTTTTGAAGTTGGTGTTCGTTACCAAATGTATCACGCTCTATTTCTTCTGTTTTTATCTACACAAAAAGAACTTGCAGAAAAGACCTTAAAAACAATCTATAATTTCGTTGTTGCAGGTGTTGTTCTTTTTAGCGGTTCGATCTATTTATTGGCAACAAAAGACTATACTTTGTTTGAATCTAAAATTATAGTATTCGCAACTCCAGTGGGTGGTTTTCTATTAATTATTGCCTGGACGCTATTATTCTTTACGATTTTGAAGAGAAAATCATAAAATCCCGAAAAAAAAATTCTGTCTAAGAATTAATCTTTAATTTTGTCACATAAATAACATATAACTTTATTTGTGTGACTTTTTTGTATTTTCTGTTATCAAACAAAAATAATATAACAAAATCACGCATTAGGTTGTAAATAAACAAATTAGAAGCGATTATTTTTTTCTTTTTATAATTTTTAAAGTGAAATTTCTCTTTTTCCATATAAATTAAAGTGAAATTTAAGTATTTTAAAAGAAATAAAAATAAATCTGTAATTTTGCTTTAAACAAAAAATCACACACAACTTAAAAACTTATGGACACTAATACAGTTTTCGCGCAATCGATTTCGTTAAAAGAGCTAGGAATTGAAAATGCAAAAGTTCGTTATCAACTATCTGCAGATGAATTACATGCGATTACTTTGCAGTCAGGTCAAGGTGTTGAAAATTCTACTGGAGCGTTAGCAATTAATACAGGTGAATTTACAGGCCGTTCTCCACAAGATCGTTTTATCGTAAAAGATGATATTACAAAAGATCAAGTTTGGTGGGGAAATGTAAATATCCCATTTGAGCCCCAAGCTTTTGAAAAGCTTTATAATAAGGTAACAGCATTTTTATCAGACAAAGAAGTTTTTGTTCGCGACTCTTATGTTTGTTCTGATCCAAATTATAGATTGAATGTACGTGTTGTAACAGAAACTGCTTGGTCAAACTTGTTTTGCTACAATATGTTCTTACGTCCAGAAGATTCAGAACTGGCTAATTTTACTCCAGAATGGACAGTAGTTTGTGCTCCAAGTTTTATGGCAGATCCTGCTGTAGACGGAACACGCCAGTCTAATTTTGCTATTTTAGATTTTACTAAAAAAATTGCATTAATTGGAGGAACAGGTTATACAGGAGAAATGAAAAAAGGAATTTTCTCTGCATTAAACTTTATTCTTCCGGTTTTCAAAAATACACTTCCAATGCACTGTAGCGCCAATGTTGGTGAAGCAGGAGATACAGCAATCTTCTTCGGATTGTCTGGTACTGGTAAAACAACTTTATCTGCAGATCCAGAGCGTAAATTAATCGGAGATGATGAGCACGGCTGGACAAACGAAAACACTGTTTTCAATTTTGAAGGCGGATGTTATGCAAAAGTGATTAATTTAACAGAAGAAAATGAACCAGATATTTTTAGAGCAATCAAAAAAGGAGCGCTTTTAGAAAATGTGGTTTTCAAAGCAGGAACAAACGTAGTTGATTTTGACGATGTTTCTATTACACAAAATACACGTGTAAGTTACCCAATTACACATATTGATAATGTTCAGCCAGGTTTGGTTGGACACAATCCAAAAAATATATTTTTCTTAACAGCAGATTCTTTCGGAATTTTGCCTCCAATTTCAAGATTGACTCCAGGTCAGGCAGCGTACCACTTTATTTCTGGTTATACAGCAAAAGTTGCAGGAACAGAAGCTGGTGTAACAGAGCCTCAACCTAATTTCTCTGCTTGTTTTGGAGCGCCATTTATGCCTTTGCATCCAACGCGTTATGCTGAAATGTTGAGCAAAAAAATGAAAGATGCAGGAGTAAAAGTTTGGTTAATCAATACAGGATGGACTGGAGGAGCTTACGGAACAGGAAGCCGTATGAAGCTTAAATATACTCGTGCTATGATTACTGCTGCATTAAAAGGAGAATTAAACGATGTAGCGTTTAAAAATCATGAAGTATTTGGAATTGAAATTCCTCAAGATTGTCCAAATGTTCCAGTGGAAATTTTAAATCCTAGAAATACTTGGGAAGACAAAGATTTATACGATAAAAAAGCGTTGGAATTAGCACATAAATTCAAAGCTAATTTCGCCAAATTTGAAGAGTTTGCAAATGCTGAAATCTTAGCAGGTGCACCGATTACAGAATAAAAGGAATTATTTAATTCAAAATAAAAAAGCTGTTCAGAAATGAACAGCTTTTTTAGTTGGTTTCCAATCGCAGTAAAAAAAATAGACACTGAACACGGGACTGCGACTGAAAACCTTGAAACTTTTATTTTTTAGCTTCGTCAATTCGTTTTTGAATTAAATCCCAAGTATAATAGTGGAAAGTCATTCCATTACTCATCGCTACGAAAAGTCCGTTTTTGAATTTTGGGCCTAAATTTACACTAGTAGCATCAGCACCATCACATTCAATTGTAGAAGTTGGAACTTCAGCTAATAACGGATGATTGTTTGGATTTCCGTTGGCGCTTTCTCTTGGGTAAACCATAAAAGAATTTGCCTGCTGGTTAGATACTAAAATATATCCTGTAGAATCTGTTTTTTTGTAGATCGCGATTCCTTCGTGGTCTGCTTTGAAATCTTTTTGACCAAAGAAAGCCAATTCTTTATTATCGTTTAAAGCTGGGTCTGCTTTGTATTTTCTTATTCCAGCTTGTTCATCGCAATAGTACACAAAACCTAATTCGTTGTCTACTGCAATAGCCTCAATTTCTTTTTTACCACTATATGTTCCGAATTTGCGAACCACTTTTGCAGTGACAAATTTTCCGTTTCCAGAAAGTTCATATTGCCATAAATAACTTCCAGAAGGGCCTGTTTTTCTTCCTACAATAGCAAAAATTTTCCCATCAGATGGACGAGTGTACAAAGAAATTCCCATCGGATCGCGTTGCGTTTCTCCTTCAAAAACAGGAATTCCGCCGTTATCAATTGGCTCTAAATCAGGTAAACTGAAAATTCTGATTTTGTTTTCTTCACGTTCAGTTGTTACTGCAACATCTACTTTTTTTCCGTCAATAATTAATCCGTAAGCGATATCAACGTTGTTCGGACGTTTTAGCGGAATTGATTTTTTAAGGATTTTTCCATTCAAATCAAAAGCGTACAAACCTCCGTCTGTATCTTTATCTGTTCCAACAATAATACTCTTTGAAGCATCAGTTGGATTGATCCAGATTGAAGGATCATCTGTGTCGTGTGGAAGTGCTTCTGTAACAATTGTAGGTTTTACTGCGTTTGGCTGAACTGGCGCTAATTTATCGTTTTTGCAAGCTGTAAAGGCTAAGCTTAAAAGTAAAAAAGCGACTAAAGATTTATTTTTCATTTGTATAGTATATTTTAATGCAATTAGACAGAGCATTAAACTCTGTCTAATTTAAGAATTTTATAAAAGTGCAGAATTACAAGTCTAATTTCAATCCGAAATTGTAACGTGGCTGGTAGTATTCTGCTTGTTTTGTATGTGCAGCAACTCCTTGGTAGTAACGTAACGGTTGGTTTGTTAAGTTATTAGCTTCTGCAAAAAAGCGCAATTTTGGAGTGATTTTATAAGCGACATTTGCATCTAAGAAAAACTGTTTATCGTAGTAACTGTCTTTGTAAGACTCAGAACCTAATTCATCTAAATAATCAGATGTAAAGTTGGTTGAGATTCTTGCAGAGAAACGTTTATTTTCCCAAGATAAAGATCCGTTAAACATGTGAGGTGTTGTTCCAGGAAGACTGATGTCGTTTCTTTCGTTTCCATCCTCATCAGCAATACCTTTTGCTTTAGATTGTGTATAAGTATAGTTTAAGTAGATTGCAAAACCTTTTAAGAATTTACCAGGCAAGAAATCTAATTGGCGTTGGAACGCAACTTCAAATCCGTAAACATCAACATTTTTTCCATTTCTTGATTGTAAGAACGACCAGTTTTCTCCCGCAGGAATTGGGTTTACTTGATTAGGGAAATCTGCGGCAAATTTCGCATCAGTATATTGATTGTCGCTGTAGTTGTAAATGAAATCATTTAATCTTTTGTAGAAAACGCCTCCAGAAATTAAACCAACAGATTTGAAATAGTTCTCTGCCATGAAATCATAATTGTATGAGTATGTAGCTTTAAGATCTGGATTTCCAGCTGTAATTTCTTTATCTGCAGCGATATTGTTTACATAAGGAGCTAATGCGTAATAGTTAGGTCTAGCTAAAGCTGTTGTAGCAGCTGCTCTTAAAACTAAATCTTTTGTTGCATTGTATTGGAATGAAATGCTTGGCAATAAATTAGTGTAAGAGTTGGTGTTGTTGATTTTGCTTTCCAATTCTTCTTCGTCTAATACACGGTTTCCTGTGTAGTCAATGTGCGTGTTTTCCATACGGAAACCTAAAACCATAGAAAGTTTATCGTTAAAATCCTGATCCCATCTTACGTAAGCAGCAGTAATTCTTTCTTTAGCATTATAGTTTACAGCTAAATATTCTGCTGGATCTGCTTCTTTTTCGAATAGAGAAGCATTATTCAAATCTAAACTTCCTAAGAAAGAAGCTGAAGCAAAAGTTCCTGGTACATATTTGCTTCCTGGATTAAAATCTTTTCCGTCATAATAACTTGTTGGAACTTGAGATAATAATTCCATATCATCGTTTAGCGGAGTATAAGAATAGAACATATTGTTTCTTTCTTTTTCTTTTAAACGAAGTCTAAGACCAGTTCTCAATCTTCCTTTTTCTCCAGCAATTACAGAGAAAGGGAAACGGATATTTACTTTTGCACCAAACTCGCTTTCGCTTGTTTCGTCTGTGTTTTCAGTAACCGAGTCAAATTTAAATTCGTCAACAGATTCTCCAACAGTTGTTATTAAAGGAAATCTGATATCAGATAAATCTTCGAACATTTCTAAACCTTTTTGGCGGTATTCGATGTAACGCTCACCCGGACGGTATTCTCTTGCTTTTGCATAGTTAGCAGACCAATCTAAATCTAATGTAGAGTTGATTAAATGCTCTCCACGAATAGAATAATTTTGTACTCTTTGGTCTTCTAACCTTCTGTTTTTATTTCTGCTATTGTCTAAACCTCCTTTTGTCTGACGTTTTACACGACCTTCAAAACCAACAATTTCTTCACCATTATAGAGAGGTTCGATATCATCGTAAGTAGTTCTAAAACGGTTTTCTCTATCATCTCTCCAGTTGTAGATTGCATTAGCAAAAATCGTATTGTTATCGTTGAATTTATAATCTAAAGCAACAGAAGCACTACGACGGATACGTTGTACATCATATTTTCTAATTTCTGAAGCTTGTAAATATTGATTTCCAAAATCATCTTTTACCCATTCGTTTTCGATGTTATCAGAACCGTAATCAACATTGTTGTAAGATCCGCTAAAAACTACTCCAAGTTTATCATTAGCAAAACGGTTACCGTAAACAAAACCAGCAGTGTAAGAAGCGTGGTCACGAATTGGCAAATATCCTCCAGCAAGAGTTGCAGAAATTCTTTCTCCGTTTGGAGTTGCTCTTGTAATTAAGTTTACAGAACCTCCAATTGCATCGGCATCCATATCTGATGTAAGCGTTTTGTTTACTTCGATAGTAGAAATCATATCAGATGGAATTAAGTCCATTTGTACGTTTCTATTGTCTCCTTCTGCAGATGGAATTCTGTCACCATTTAAAGTTACAGAGTTCAAAGACGGAGCTAAACCTCTAATAATGATGTTACGCGCTTCACCTTGGTCATTTTGCATTGTAATACCAGGAACACGTTTTAAAGCATCTCCAACGTTAGCATCAGGAAAACGTCCCATTTGGTCAGAAGAAATTACGTTTCCGATGTTTTTGTTGTTCTTTTGTTGGTTCAGCGCTTTTGCTTGACCTTTTAAGATGTCTCCAACAACAACTTCTTTCAATTCATTTTCAGAAGCTTTAAGAGCAAAGTCAATTACATTGTTTTTTCCTTGCTCTACTTTTATTTCTTGAGTTAAAGTAGCATATCCAATATATTTTACTTCAACTTTGTAAGTTCCTTCGTTAATATTTAATAACTCGAAACGACCGTTATAATCAGAAACGGTGTATTTTTTCTCGCCTACAATTTGAACCATAGCTCCAGGAAGAGGCAGTTTGTCATCGGCGTCTAATATCTTTCCAGATATAATCGCTTTCTGTGCAAAACCTGTAAAGGCGAATAAAAAGAATGCTGTTAATAGATAAAAATTTTTCATTGTGTGTGTTTAGTTTGATTTTCGGTTGCGAAACTAAGACCTACGTATTACTAAAGCCTTGAAAAAAAATTAACATAGTGTTATGATTCCCGGCCAACATTAGAGATAGATTAATGTTAAAATAACATTTAAAAAAAAGAAATTTTATAGAATCGATTAAAAACAAATTGACTATTTGCCTGAGAATTAAATTTTTGGCGCTAAATTTGCCGTATCATCTTAATCAAAAATCATCAATCATGTTAAAACAATTTTTTATTCTATGTTCAGGAGTCGACCGAGACATCCTGAAAGACTGCTCAGAAGGCGAACAAACCAAATATGTTGGTATTGGAGCCACGGTGTTCTTTACAGCAGTAATGGCTTTTCTAGCCAGTGCTTATGCACTTTTTACCGTTTTCGATTCTATTTATCCAGCTTTAATTTTCGGATTTGTTTGGAGTTTACTAATCTTCAATTTAGACCGATTCATTGTTTCTACTATTAAGAAAAGAGATCGTTTCTTAGACGAATTTTTGCAAGCAACTCCGCGTATTGCTTTGGCTATTATTATTGCTATTGTAATTTCGAAACCTTTGGAAATTAAAATCTTCGAAAAAGAAATCAATACCGTTTTGCTTAAAGAGAAAAACGAAATGGAATTGGCCAACAAGAAACAAATTGGAACGTATTTCAAAACAGATTTAGATAAAAATAAAGCTGAGATTGCGGCATTAAAAGCTGATATTGTAAAGAAAGAAAAAGAAGTAAACGATTTGTATTCGGTTTATATTACCGAAGCCGAAGGAACTGCGGGAACTAAGAAATTAGGAAAAGGCCCAGTTTATAAAGAAAAGAGAGAAAAGCATGATGCGGCTCTGAAAGAATTCGAAACGCTGAAAAAGACCAACGAAGCTAAAATTTCCGAAAAAGAAAAAGCAGGCGTACAGCTTCAAGCCGATTTAGACAAAAAGGTTTCGCAAACACAGCCAATCATTGAAGGTTTCGATGGATTAATGGCGCGTATTAATGCATTGAATAAACTGCCTTGGCTGCCATCATTTTTTATTATGCTGTTGTTTCTGGCAATTGAAACATCACCTATTATTGCTAAATTATTAGCACCAAAAGGAGAATTCGACTTCAAGCAAGAAGAAGCCGAAACAGCAATGAAAGCAACATTGGCACAAAATAAATACCAACGTGATTTACTGATAAAAACAAGCGCCGAAATGCATGATAGAGTCTACGCTGACATTGCAGAAGACAAAGGATTATTTGACCTTCAGCGAAAGAATGCAAAAGAATTGCTAGAACTGCAATCGCATAAATTTGTAGAAAAACAGAAGGCGACTTTATAAGTCGAAAGTTGGAAAGTCTAAAGTCATAAAGTCGATGTAGAGACTTAAAAAAAGAAAACCAGAAATAGAATTTCTATTTCTGGCTTTTTTATTTATAAAGAGAAGAAAACTTTAAGACTTTTGACTTTCGGCTTTACGACTTAAAAATACTTTAAGACTTTCGACTTTTGACTTTAAGACTAACCTACATATAGCTTAAAATCTCTTTTTTATAAGCATCATATTCTCCTTGCATGATTAGACCATTGTCAAGAAGTTTTTTGTAATTCTGTAATTTATCAAAAAGTTCTTCTTTAGATAAATCACTTAATCTGCGTTCTCCAGCTGTTTGAGTTGGCTGAGTTGGAAGTGGTTCGTAAGTTTCTGTAACAGCTGGCGCAGCTGGTAAAATTTCAGCAAAGCTAGTTACTTCTTCAGTTTCTATTTCTTCTATTTCGTCTTCAACTTCTGCTTCTTCCACAATTTCTTGAACCGGAGCCGCTGCTTGAACAGGATTTTTTAATAAATCTAATTGTTCTTTAGCATAGGTGTACATTTTTCTAGCCTGAATTTTCGGAATATAATCTATAGAAAGAATCAGGTCAGTATTAGTGCTAAATGAAAATTCAGAACCTAAAATATTTTCTTTTACAAATGAGCTTGTAATATCATCCCAAGTATAATCTGTAAAATTCATTGAAAGACCTAAATTTTTAGGCGTGCAAATAATAATACGTTTATTGGTTAAGATTATACTATCTGGAAAAACAGTAATAGCGGGTTTTTTCTGCACTGCGATATATCCAACCTCTTCGCCTTTCATTAATAAATCTGTAAGTTTCGAAGTGATTTTTTCAATCGCTTTTGGATCTTGTTCTTCGTTCAGAAATTTTTTAAATTGTTCTTTCATGATTGTTATAAGTTGCTAAGTCACACTGTAACTAAGTTGCTAAGATTTTTTTCTAACGATGCAAATGTAATGCCTAATTTTCTAATTGCTTCGCCTGTTCGATAAAAATTTTATCTCGAGTCGGTTATTTCAATTTGAATTTTCTTTGTCAAACTTTTGAAAACTAATTCGTACGAATGATCTATAAGTTCTTTCACGAATTTATCAGGCAAACCTCCGTTTAAAGCCACAGTATTCCAATGTACTTTACTCATATGAAAACCCGGTTGTATCTCGTCATATTCTGCTCTGAGTTCCTGTGCGCGTTCCGGATCACATTTTAAATTTGTCGATTGCTCATTTTTTTCCCATTGCGAAAGAGAAGACAAAGCAAACATTTTTCCGCCTACTTTAAAAACCAGCGTATCTTCATCAAAAGGAAAGTGCTCACTTACTCCTTTTTTCGACAAACAATATTCGTAAAACGTTTCTAAATTCATAATTGTTTATTTGCCAATTTCACCTAAATGTGTGTATTTAAAACCTTTTTCGTATTTGAGACCATAGCCAAAAATACGATCCATTGCAGAATGTGAAAATAAAATAATTCCTGCTAACTGCGCAATTTCAATATTTAAATAACAGCCGGCGGCATAAATTAAAAGTGCTATTCCTTTATGGTGAAAGATGTTGTATAGAAGTGCTCCGATCTTGTTTCCAAAAGCGTAGCCAATCATAGATAAATCGGGAGCTAAAATTAAAACCAAAAACCACCACCATTCATAATTTAAACGGTTGAATAAAAATATTCCGAGAACAAATAAAGCGACTTCCTCAAGTTTTAAAACTGTTTTCATTTTATTATTTTTTCCATCATCTTTTCAGGATGATTCAGTTTTGTAAATCCGAACTTCTCGTATAAAAAGTGAGCGTCGGTAGTTGCTAATCGCCAGATTTTAACTTCTTGCAATTGAGGGTCGTTCATCAGAGCTTCAATTAAAATGGATGAAAACCCTTTTCCGCGATGCTCTTCAGTAATAAAAACATCCATTAAATAAGCAAACACAACATAATCAGTTATGACTCGCGCAAAACCAACTTGTTTACCATCTAAATAAATTCCGAAACAGACAGAAGCATCAATCGTACGTTGGACTTCTTCCATGGTTCGTCCCGCAGCCCAATAAATATCTTTTAAAAAGTTCTGTATAAACGGAACGTCGAGTTTTGTTTTATCTGTAGAAACAGTAATCATATTGTTTAGTTTTTTTGTCACTAATTACACGAATTTGCACTAATTTTTTTGCCACAGATTAAAGGATTAAAATGATTAAATCTGTGCAAATCTTTTTAATCTGTGGCAAAATAAAAAAGAAATTCGTGCAAATTCGTGAAATTCGTGGCAAACCTTAAATCGTATATAAAATTGGTTTTGATGGGCTAGCATCATTTTCAAACGAAGCGATTTGGAGATTTAGGATATAATTTCCGTCTTCAATTTCGTCTGAAACATAAATCATTTCAGTAATTGTAGCATTAAATCTTGCATCTGGATTTACCTTGTGCGTGTCTTTTACATTCCAAAACGCTTTGTGTGCTAATAATTTTCCTTCGTCATGTTCTTTGTCTACACTTGGCAAATCGATCAATAAATGCTGAATTTCGCTTTCGCGGATGAAAATCGCGGCTTCTTCAGACAAATATGGTGGATTTGTATTCGAATATTTTCTTGATTTCTTTTCTTTTTGATTTGGAACTGTTCTTATAATTAAAGCCTCATTTGTCACGCTGAGCGAAGTCGAAGCGCTTAAAGCTTTTTGAACCTGTTCTTTTGTAATCACAAAATCATCTCCAATTTTTTCAGGTTCAACTGTAATTAGTTTAGCAAAAAAGAAAAACTGTTTTAGCGATTGATTAATGCTGTAAAAATCATTCGTAATATGACCTAAACATTCCGTATGCGTTCCGTGTCCATGCGGATTGAAGAAAATATTATTGAAATTAGTAGATGATTTTCCTTCTGAAACTTTACCAATCCAGTCGCCAAAAACTACTGGTTCAATGACCGGTTTTTCAATATACCAAGCAATCGGATTTTCATCTGTATTGGTTAAAGGAATAGAAATATCAATGGGTTTTGATAAGTCAATTTCGAAGTTGTTGATTTTTGCTATCATAATTTAACCGCAAGGTTCGCTAAGGTTTACGCAAAGGTCGCTAGGATTTTATTAAAGATTGTTTGCTATTCTTTTAACTCCATGTTTTAGTAATGCAACATTAAAATTTATTAATAAGCCTAGTTTGCAATTTGTTAATTTTAAGTAAGTCAATAGTTGAGCAAAATGAACTTCATTTAAGCAATCTACAGACTTTATTTCCAAAATTAGTTTATTTTCTACTAAAATATCTAATCGATAACCAACATCTAATTTTACATCTTCGTAAATTAATGGTAGAGCCTTTTGTTTTTCAACTGTCAAGTTAAATTTTTTTAACTCATAAAATAGACATTCTTCATAAGCACTTTCTAAAAGTCCAGGTCCTAAAGTTTGATGAACCTTCAAAGCTGAATGAAACACAATTCGTGATAAATCATTTTCGGGCATAAAATCAATATTTAAAAGCTTCAAATATAATACTTGCGCCTTAAAATATAGATTTATTCCTATAAAAAAATAGATTGCGTTCTTTGCGTAAACCTTAGCGAACTTTGCGGTTAAACTTAACTTTCAACATAAAACAAATCTGAAGCAATTCCATCCGTTAAAAATTTTCCTTTAATCGTGGGTTTTAGAATGTTATTTTCGATCGAAAGTAAATCGTCGTTTAAGAACTTTTGAGATTGTTCTAATAAATAATTCAAATATTCTGAACCGAATTCCTTTTCAATTCTTTCTAAAGAAACACCCCAAATCGTTCGTAATCCTGTCATGATATATTCGTTATAACGATCTGAAATGGTTAGAATTTCTGTTTCAATAGGAAGTTCGTCGTTTTGAATCGCTTTTAAATACAATGAATTATTCGCAATATTCCAGCCTCTTTTTTCGCCATCATAACTATGTGCCGAAGGACCGATTCCGATATATTTTTTCCCCAGCCAATACGCCGAATTGTTTTTAGAGAAATAATTCTCTTTCCCGAAATTGGATAATTCGTAATGAATAAAACCATTCTTTTGCAGCATTTCAACCAAAATTGTAAAATGGTTGGAAGCGACTTCATCTTGTGGTTCTGCAACTTTTCCGGTTTGAATTAATTTGCTTAAAGCTGTTTTTGGCTCAACCGTCAAAGCATAACTCGAAATGTGCGGAACACCAAAATCCAAAGCAGTTTGAATATTCTGCTTCCACATTTCATCACTCAATCCTGGAATTCCATAAATTAAATCCAATGAAATATTGTCAAAATATTTTGTTGCTTCCTCTAAGCATTTTTTGGCTTCTGCCGAATTATGAGCGCGATTCATCATTTTCAAATCCTCTTCATAAAAAGACTGAATTCCGATGCTTAAACGATTTATCGGACTTTTAGATAATTTCAGAATTCGTTCCGCTGACAAATCATCAGGATTGGCCTCAAGCGTTATTTCTGGATTTTCTACAACTTTGTAATTCTTATAAACTTCAGAAATTAAAAAGTTTATTTCATCATTTGACAAAACCGAGGGAGTTCCTCCGCCAAAATAAATGGTTTCTACAATCTCATTTTCAAACTCATTTTTACGCATGCCAATTTCTTTGGCCAATGCCAAAACCATATCGTCTTTCTTTTTCATCGAAGTTGAAAAATGAAAGTCGCAATAATGGCAAGCTTGCTTGCAAAAAGGTATGTGAATGTAAATTCCTGACATTTTTAATTAGATAATTAGAGAATGTGTCAATTAGATAATTTATTTGTTGTCTACAGAATTATCTAATTATCAAATTGGCACATTGACTTATTTTTTCACCCGATCCTCGTTTTGTTTTACAAAAGCATCCCAACCCGAATAGCTTTTTCCCGCGACAACTTTCCCTGAATTGAAGTGATGACAAACCGCAGCTGCCAAACCATCTGTAGAATCGAGATTTTTTGGTAATTCTTTTAAACCCAAAAGCTGTTGCAACATTTTGGCAACTTGTTCTTTGCTGGCATTTCCGTTTCCGGTAATCGCCATTTTTATCTTTTTAGGTTCGTATTCCGTAATCGGAATTCCTCTCGAAAGCCCTGCTGCCATTGCAACACCTTGTGCACGGCCTAGTTTCAGCATCGATTGTACGTTTTTGCCAAAGAAAGGTGCTTCAATCGCAATTTCGTCTGGACAATGTGTTTCAATTAATTCGATGGTTCTTTCAAAAATGATTCTTAGTTTTTGGTAATGATTGTCGTATTTGGACAATTGCAATTCATTCAATTGCAGAAATTCCATTTTTTTATTGATTACTTTAATCAATCCAAAACCCATAATCGTGGTTCCGGGTCAATACCTAATATGATGCGTTCTTGTGTCAAGAGATTGTGGTTTCAAGTTTAAGGTTTCAAGTTTAGAAAATTGACTCATTTTCTCACTTCCTAATTGCCACATTTGATTACTTTTGCGGCATGATTTCAATTCCTCACAAAGCTAAGCAATTCCTAGTTCTTCTGGCCAAACTTTTAATTGTAGGCGGCGCATTTTATTTTATTTATAATCAGCTGGCTAACAATGACAAATTGGACTGGCAGAAGTTTATTGTTTTGTTCAAAAAAAACCAGTCGGTTTTAGGGATTTCGTTTATCTTGCTTTTGAGTGTTTTGAATCGCTATTTTGAGATTTTGAAATGGCAGAATCTGGCTCAAGTAATTCATAAAATATCGGTTTATGAAGCTACAAAACAGGTTTTGGTCGCTTTGACAGCAGGAATTTTTACACCAAATGGAGTAGGAGAGTATGCAGGAAAAGCGTTGTATTACCCAAAATCTGAAACCAAAAGAGTCGTTTTCCTAAACTTAATTTGCAACGGAATCCAAATGATTTTAACCATCATTTTTGGAATTTTCGGATTGCTTTATTTTAATGCACAATTTAATGTAATTACAACCAGAACTGTTTTAATCCTCTTTGGCGGATTTGTATTGCTTCTGATTATTTTATTTTCAATTAAAAAGATAAAAGTAAAGGGCTATTCAATTGAAAAACTAATTCATAAAATCAATGAAATTCCTAAATCCGTTCATCAGAAAAATATCTTTTTAGGCATTTGCCGTTATTTGGTTTTTTCGCATCAGTATTACTTTTTGTTTTTAGGTTTTGATGTTGATTTGCCTTATTTTACTTTGATGGCAGCGATAACATCGGTTTATTTTTTGGCTTCTTCGCTACCGACATTTCAATTTTTGGATTTTGCAGTAAAGGGAAGTGTTGCTATTTATTTCTTCGGAATTTTGGGCGTAAACGAATGGATTGTAATTTTCATCAGTACATTAATGTGGTTTTTAAATGTTGTTCTTCCAGTAGTTTTAGGAAGTTATTTTGTACTTAATTTTAGAACCAAAACAACAGAATGATTTCTGCATTATTTTCGATATTAGCAATTTATGTTTTTAGCATCAGTTTGCTTGTTTATGGATTTTTCAAAGTCAAAAAATATCAAAAAACAGATTTAAAGCTGAAAACAAGTTTTACTATTGTAGTTCCGTTTCGGAATGAAGAAGAAAATCTTCCAAATCTTTTAAACAGCATTTCGAACTTAAATTATCCGACAGATTTATTTGAAGTGATTTTGGTTGATGATAACTCTATAGAAAAATTCCAAGTTTTAAATTCCAAATTCCAAGTTTCGATAATCGATAATATTCGGGTTTCAAATTCTCCTAAAAAAGACGCTATTACCACGGCAATGCAACATGTAAAAACCGACTGGGTTATTACTACAGATGCTGATTGTATTGTTTCTGAAAATTGGCTTTTGACATTTGATAATTACATTCAGGAGAATAAAGTTTCAATGCTTGCAGGTGCTGTAACATACAAATGCGAAAATTCTTTTTTAGATCATTTTCAGCAATTGGATTTAACAAGTTTACAAGGCGCGACAATTGGAAGTTTTGGTTTGAATAATGGATTTATGTGTAATGGAGCCAATTTTGCTTACACAAAGACATTGTTTGAAAGCTTAAACGGTTTTGAAGGGAATGATGAAATTGCCAGTGGAGATGATGTTTTTTTACTCCAAAAAACAATTGAAAAATTTCCAAATGAAGTTCATTATTTAAAAGCTGAAGAAGCAATTGTAATTACAAAACCAACAGAAAATTGGAAATCATTGTTTTATCAAAGAGTACGCTGGGCGGCCAAAACCAGTTCGTATAAAAGTACTTTCGGTAAATTCTTGGGATTGATTGTTTTCTTCGGAAATTTAAGTTTTGTAATTGGATTTTTCTTGTTTCTTTTCGGAGTTTGGTCCTATCCAATTTTTGTGCTTTTTGCTTTTTCTAAGTTTTTTATTGATTTTGTTTTGCTTTTAATAACCAATCAATTTTTGAAGAAAACAAGAATTAAAAGCCTTTTATTAAGCAGTTTGTTATATCCTTTTTTTAGCTCGGCTGTGGCTTTGTATAGTTTGGTCGGTTCTTATGAATGGAAAGGCCGACAGTTTAAGAAATAGCTTTAAATCAAGCTATTTTTCTTCTTTTGCTTTTAGAATAACAGGCAAAATAAACTGTGTTTTTACAGGAATACCACGTTTTATGGCTGGATTTACTTTCGGGAAATCCACAAGACGAGCATGCAGAATACTGTCAATTTTTATGGTATCGTAAGCTACAGAATCTTTAGGAAACTGAGGTTCAAACTTCATAGTAGAGTTTGGAAAAACGGTTACTTTTACTTCGATCGTATCCAATTCTGGATATAAAATCGAAAGAGTATCAACATTTAGTTTTTCTTGAATAAGGCCAGACATTACCTCAAAAAAACATTGCTGGCGAAGCTTTTTATCAGCAATTTTATCACAATCTGGAACAGAGGGATATTCATCAACTTCTTTCCAATTAATTGATTTTAATTCTTTCTGAAGTAACTCTTTTTCAGACGGAACCTGCTTCTCAAAATATTGACAAGAATGAAAAGCTACGCATATAAAAAGAAGAAAAAACTGCCTCAAGATTTTGATGTTGAATGAATGAACAAAAATACGATTTATTTTTCTGAGAAACTTTATTACTATTGGAATCTTAATCTTTGCGAGAATACATTTGGGGATTTGTACAGCAAAGAATAAAATGGTACTTTGTAAGAACAAATTTATCAAAAAAATATGGATTTATTACTGCTCATTTTGGGTTTTATATGTATGATTGTTGGCATTTTTGGAAGTTTTATTCCTGTTCTTCCAGGATTATCGAGCTCTTGGGTAGGATTGCTTTTGCTGTATCTTACCAAAGCTGTTGCAAATAACTATTGGGTTTTAGGAATCACTTTCGTTCTAATGGTAAGCATTACTATATTAGATTATGTAATTCCAGCAAAAGGGACTAAAAAATTTGGAGGAAGTTCTTACGGCGTCTGGGGAACCAACATTGGTTTGATTGTCGGAATTATAGCTCCAATTCCGTTCGGGATTATAATTGGACCCTTTCTAGGCGCTTTAATTGGAGAATTAATATACGATTCCAAAAATCATAAAAGAGCTATAAAAGCAGACTACTGGATCGCTATTAGGATTCATTGCTTCGAGTTTTGTTAATTTTCTGTTTGCAGTCGTTTATTTGGGCATATTTTTAAATATTGTGTGGGAATATCGAAACATTTTATTTTAATTTTATAACATTTTAAGCTTTTTAGCGTTGTTGCAAAAAATAAACATAAAACTTTTCTTAATTTTTTTTCTTTTTTATTTGAGTACGAAAGGGTTGAGTTTACTAGTGTTAAAGCGTTTTTTATGTTAACGGCTGGTTATTAAGAAGGTAAATTTTTAACTTAATTTTTGGAAATGTTAAAATATTTTATATTTTTATCACGATAAACGATAAAAAGCCTCACTTTATCGGTTATTTTAAATAAGTATAAATAATCATTTTTTAAGTTATGAGTATGACCCCAAACCTACAAATTGAACTTAGACGCTTTATTTCTTCTAATGTTGTCTCCAAGTTAAACAAGTTTTATTTTGAGAATGATGCACTTTTAATAAAGGGAATAGACGTCTCGATCGGTACAATTTTAATGGGACTCTACAACAAAGCCGAAGAATCTGATTTTTATTCTGAAATCGTTTCACTAATCCAAGAAGATTCCACTTTTTATCAAGAAGTAGATTTTAATGCAGGCAGAATTTTATCAGTCGACGACTGTTACCGTTTAGAGGGAAATGTTTTACTGAAAGAACTATTCTCTAACAAAAAAGGCAGAATTTCAGAAATGGTTTCAAATGAAGTTGGTATAAAAAGCGAAACCGCTAGAGAAATACTTAACTTTTCAGCATTACTAGTAATGTCTTACTTACGATACAATCTTCAATTGATAGAAAGTTTAAAACTCCTTTTAGAAGACCAAAAAAGAGATATTTTAAACAGCATTCCTCCCGAATAAAAATCATCCTAGGTTTTTCATCTTACGAAACTGTAGAAGATAAAAACCAATCTATCGGAAGATCTATTTTTACCCTTTTCGGACATAATTTCTTTAGTTTCTAAAAAATAAAAAATCCCATTTTCTAGAAGAAAACAGGATTCATTTATAATTTAATTTGAAAAGCGATTACACGTTTTTCAAATTGATAACTTCTTGATCGGTCAAAAAGCGCCAGTTTCCGCGAGGAAGATTCTTTTTGGTCAGTCCAGCAAACGAAACACGGTCAATACGTAATACATTGTATTCGAAAGACTCAAAAATAGAACGTACAACCTTTACGTTGGCAGTACGTAATTTAAGACCAACTTCGCTTTTTGGTTCATTATCAATATAGCTTACTTCTTCAACAAAAACGCGGTGTCCGTCAAGAACTAAACCTTTGCTAATTTTTTCTAAATCTTCAAACTTCAAGTTTTTGTCTAAAGAAACCTGATAGATTTTAGAAGATTTCTGATTTGGTAATGTAAACTTACGAATCATATCAGTATCGTTAGTAAACAATAATAAACCAGTTGTATTCTTGTCCATTCTTCCTACAGGAGCAATTTTTGCATTTGTAGCGCCACGAACAAGCTCTAGAACGTTACGGTATTCCTGACCTTCATCAAGAGCAGTCGTGAAGTTTTTAGGCTTATTCAATAAAATATATTCTTTCTTTTCAGGAGTTAGTGTAACACCGTCAAAATTTACAACATCATTCAGTTTTACCAAATAACCCATTTCGGTAACTACATTACCGTTTACTTTTACGTTTCCAGACTGAATGTAAATGTCAGCATCACGACGAGAACAAACACCAGAATTAGAGATGTATTTGTTCAAACGAATTTCATCTGAAGCCTTCTGTCTCTTTGCAGGCTGATTTTGTTTTCTAAATTTTTCAGTCGCTGCTTCCTGTGCTGCCTTAACTTCAGGTTTTACTTTTTTAGGCCCTTGCGCGCGCTTAGCCATAGGAGGTTTTGGCTTGCTAGAGTTTGGTCTTGAGCTATTTGGTCTAGATCCGCCTCTTTTATTATTGCCTTCCTTGTTGTTCATAGAATCATTAATTTGTGCAAAGATAGTTTTTTCCTGCTAATAAATCTTAAGTTCAATGTTCTTAGATTAATAGCGTTTTATTTTAAGATGTTAAGAAGCAATACAATTGGCTTTTTTGTAATAGATTATTCCGCAGAGATTCACAAAGAATTTCATAGAATTACACAGAAATACTTTGTGAATCTCTGTGGAAGAAAAAAACTTAATAATTAGAAATCAATTCACTACCATGCCATAAGACGCTTGGATTAATCAGAACAATACAGCAAACGCCTGATACAATTAGGAATTTAAGGACATTATGAAGTCTTAGATATTGTTCTTTAGAGTCAGATTTCCATAAATAAATCAAGAAGAAAAGTAAAACTCCAAAGGAGGCATAAAAGTAAATATCCATATAACCAACGTCGTGTATGTTTACTAAAACGTAAACAGGAACGATCGTTAAAATGGTTAAAGCCGTAATGATTTGTTTAGAAATTTTTTCTCCATACAAAACAGGAATTGTTCTATAATCGGTTACTAAATCGCCTTTTAGATTTTCTAGATCTTTAATCATTTCGCGAATTAGCAAAAGTAAAAACAAGAAAACCGCATGCGCAGAAATCACTACAAAATGACTCATATGATTTTCTATTTCTTCAAACGAAATTTTGTTGTAGAAATACAATAAAATGGCAAAAAATGGCGTAACAGCCAGCAATGCAGACATTAGGTTTCCGATAATTGGATACTTTTTGATTTTATGAGAATAAAACCAAATCATGAAAATATAGACAGAAAAGAACAAAAATGCGCGCCAAGAAACGATCGATGCCATAATTACAGCAAGAAAGTTTAAACTAAAGTACACATTCAGCTTTGTTTTCTGACTAACCAAACGATCCAACATCGATTTGTTTGGTCTATTGATTAAGTCTTTTTGGGAGTCGTAAAAATTATTGATAATATATCCTGAAGCAATGGTAATCGCCGAAGCAAAAACAATTAGAAATAAGTAAAAATCTAGTAGAATATCCAACGCTCTAATTTCTGGCGCAAGTATAAAAATTGCCGATAAATACTGTGCTAAAACAATAATTGGAATGTTATAACCTCTAACCACAGAGAACAGACTAACAATTTTCATCATTAAAAGTTTTTGCTGTCTGCTTAACATAAAGTTTGTTTTGAATGGATTAGGTTAGGGAAGTTAAAAGATATTTTTTAATTCAAAAATTTAGAGTTTGTTTTTTAACAATTCTTTAGAACCATAACCCAACTTTCGAATACAGGCTAAGGCTTGTTTTTGGGTTATTTCAATTTCTCGTATGTCTTTTTTTTCTACAAAAACTACCGATCCGCTCCAAGGATTTGGTGCGTCTGGAATAAAAACAGTAAATACATTCTCGCTTATCTGTTCAATCAAAAAGGCAAATTGCCAACCCGCATCTGTTGGCACCATAATTACTTTTAAATCTTCTTTAGATTCAAAACCTAATATATTTTCATTCATGCTTTTCATAAATGAATAGCCAGGAACAAAACTTAAAATACCATCTTCTAATTTCTGAACTAATTTTTCAGCTGCCGCAGTTTTTGCGAGCAATCCAGCAATAAAACAAATTAGAATTATGATTAATATTCCAACAAGTTCCTGGATCGCAAGTCCTAAAACACTAACTTTCGGTAAAGTGCTTACGAGTGGCAGTGTAGTTTTTTGTACAAGACCATATCCTTTTTCTAAAACAATTATTAGTACAACCAATGGTACTAGAAACAGAATTCCACCTAAAAAAGTTGCTTTGATAATCTTTAAAATACTATTCATATTCAGTAACTTTTTTAGGTTAAATTTTTAGGACAGTCTATTCAAATAATTATCGTTTTTTAGGAAATTAAAATTGATAAACAACTTCTAATTTGTAGTCTTTCAAAGAAGCTTTAGCACGTTCTAAATCTTCGGTAAAACCAAGAATATAACCGCCACCGCCAGAACCGCAAAGTTTTAGGTAATAATCGTTAGTATCTATTCCGTGTTGCCAGATTCCGTGAAATTGTTCCGGAATCATTGGTTTAAAGTGATTTAAAACAACTTTAGAAAGCTTTTTAGTATTGGTAAATAATGATTTCATATCGCCGTGTAAAAAGTTTTCTACGCAGGCATCTGTATATTTCACAAACTGGTTTTTAAGCATAGCACGGAAACCTTTGTCTTTTAGGTTTTCCATAAAAATGCTGACCATAGGAGCCGTTTCGCCCACAATTCCTGAATCTAATAAAAACACAGCACCTTTTCCGTCAAAACTCTGAGTTGGGATTCCAGTTGCTTCAATGTTATCTTTAGAATTAATCAGGATTGGAATACTCAAATAGCTGTTTAAAGGATCTAAACCAGAGCTTTTTCCGTGGAAAAAGCTTTCCATTTGAGAAAATATATTTTTTAAGTGTAATAATTTTTCACGAGTAAGATTTTCTAGAACAGTGATTTTATTGGTAGCATATTTATCGTAAATAGCCGCAACAAGTGCACCGCTACTCCCAACACCATATCCTTGCGGAATACTTGAGTCGAAATACATTCCAGTTTCAACATCGTTCTGAAGTGTTTCTAAATCAAAAGTAACCAATTCTGGCTGTTGAGTATGCAATACCTCAAGGTAAGAAGCAAAACTTCTTAAGCTTCTGTTTGATGAAATCGCTTCTTCTGTAGGCTCTTCAGATTTTTTTAAAGCGCCATTGTAAAAGTTATAAGGGATAGAAAGTCCTTTAGAGTCGCGGATAATTCCGTATTCTCCAAAGAGTAATATTTTTGAGTAAAATAGTGGTCCTTTCATGATTTATTTTATGTCTTTCTTTATTTTATTTGGGTTTTGTCTGGTGTCGAAAAATGTTATTATCTCTACTCTTTTTGTACTGAATTTATAATAAATTGTTGTTTGTTTTGACAATACACATTTACGATAGTTTTTATTTAATTCCGATTTAGGGAAAATTTCAGGTTCAATTTGTATTAGATAAATTACTTTGTCGAGATTTGATATAAATTTATTTTTTATTCTTTCTGACCATCGGCCTTCTAAGTATTCAAATAATTCAGATAAATTTCTTTCGGCATTTTTTGAAAAGACTATTGTTCTTTTCATTAACGAAATTTTTTCATCATTTCTTCATATTCGACAAATTCACCACGTTCAATTTGTCTTTCTCCTTCTTCAATTTCTGCTTTTTGCTCATTTGTCAAATCATCCCACCAATCTTTCTGTTCTTTTTTAAAAATTTTTCGAATAGATTTTATGATAATCGGATTTTCAGTTTCTGCTAAAAGTTTTATTAGTTCTAATTTTTCTAATTGAATGTCCATAACCAAAAATTTAACTAAAGATACGGAAAATTATAATGCAATTGCACCGTGTCCAATTTTGTCGCAAATGTATTGACTATTCTGACAAAATACAACTAATTCGTCCTGAATAAATTGAAGTACTTTTTCGCTAACGTTTTCAGGATACAGTACATGGACATTGGCACCGCATCAAGTGTAAAACACAATCGAATCTGGGTTTCATTTCTGAATTTCCAGATTGCATTTATGATTTGAAGCGTATTTGGTTTCATCAAAATGAAATATGGCATCGATGTCATCATCATAGCGTGTAGTGTCAATGCTTCACTTTCTACCACTTTTATAAATTCATTTAGATCTCCGTTTTCAAAAATGGCAATCAATTTATCCAGATTTTCGTGTGCTTGTGCAAAACGTCTTTCAGCATATGGATGATTGTGCATTAAATCATGTCCAACGGTGCTGGAAACTTGTTTTTCGCCTTTGTCAACCAATAAAATAGTATCTTGATAATTCTTGAAGTTCTCATGAATTGTATATGGAAATTCAACTCCAAATAAATCTGTACTTCCTTCAATATTTTCCTGATTTCCCCAAACCACCACATTTCCTTTTACGCTTCGGCAGGCACTTCCAGAGCCTAAACGAGCTAGAAATGAAGCTTTTTGATAAAAATATTCGTCAGTCATTTCAGGATTCAGCTGTTTTTCCAAGCTCATAAAATTCATTGCCAAAGCCGCCATTCCAGAAGCCGAAGAAGCAATTCCTGAGCTGTGCGGAAATGTATTTTGAGTATCGATTGTAAAATGATAGTCTTTCAAAAACGGCAGATAAACCTCAACTCTTTCCAAAAACTTCTGAATTTTTGGTTTGAAATCTTCTTTTGGTTTTCCTTCAAAAAGTAAATCAAAAGAAAAACTATTTGTCCCGCTAAGCGGAGTCGAAGCGTCTTTTTTAGAAAAGGCAAGTTTTGTTATTGTTTTACAGTTATTTAAAGTAAAACTAACAGAAGGATTTGCTGGAATCTGGTTGTCTTTTTTCCCCCAGTATTTTACCAAAGCAATGTTGCTTGGCGCACTCCATTCAAAGTTTCCTTTTTCTATTGTTGAAGTATATGAATTTGGTATAAAATAGGTCGCTGTAAACATGAAAGTATAAATTTTGGCAAAGATAACTTTTTCATTTTTCAACCATATAAGTTATATAAGAAATTATAAGCGGAATTTGCTAAAATGAACTTACATCACTTATATGGTTTAAACTTTTCTTTTGACTATTTTTGAATTCAAAATTTAATACCATGAATAAGTTCGTAAAGATCGCCATAGCATTAGTAATTTGTTTAACAGTAGGATATTCTGCGAGTTTGGTTACAAGACCAAGTATTGAGACTTGGTACATAACGTTGGAAAAACCAGTTTTTAATCCGCCGAATTGGATTTTTATGCCAGTTTGGACAGTGCTTTATATTTTTATGGCAATTGCTGCGGCATTAGTTTGGGATAAAATAAAAGAAAATACAGAAGAAGTAAAAAAAGCATTGCTATTCTTTATAATTCAATTGATTTTAAATTCAATATGGTCTTATTTATTCTTCGGACTAAAAAATCCGATGTTAGCTTTAATCGAAATCGTGCTTTTATGGCTGATGATTTATGAAACGTATTTAAAATTCATCAAAATCAATAAAATTTCGGGTTATTTATTAATCCCATATTTAGCATGGGTTGGATTTGCTACTGTTTTGAATGCCAGTATTTGGTGGTTGAATAAGTAAAATTTTAGGTTCAGGTTTCAGGTTTAATCAATGCGTTTACTTTATGAATACATTAAAGGTTTTTATTACTGTTTTAGTTTTGATATCATTTAAAGCTTTTGCTTGTTTGAATGGTGAAACCAAAATTTTAAAAAATGGAGCTTATGCCTATCAAGATTATGATGGAAATAATCCTCAGGGACATTACTTTTTCAAGGGAGATTTTCCAAGATTGATTATTGAACTTGACAGTTTATATAAGAAGACGAAAGATCTAGATTATCTATCTGATAAAGGATATCTTTTAATTGTTCTGGGAAAATATGATGAAGCTTTAAAATTATATCTTAACATTGAAAAAATTAAACCTAATAGATATTCCACAGCATCTAATTTAGGAACACTTTATGAATTAATGGGTGAAAACCAAAAAGCCTACAATTGGATTAAAAAGTCTATTGTTATAAATCCCAAATCTCATGAAGGATCAGAATGGCTTCACTTGAAAATATTAGAAGCAAAAGTCAAGAATTTAAAGGATGTTTCAGGTCAGTTTTTAATTAATACAAATTTTGGAACTTCACGTGAGCCTAAAACAAAACTGTCTCAAAAAGAGATTGAGGAATTGGCACAATCAATTTATTTTCAGGTAAATGAAAGAATGTCGTTTATAGAGCCAAAAGATAAAATTATTTCTATTCTACTATTTGAACTTGGCAATCTTGCAGAATTGTTAGGAAAAAATAACAGTGCGCTTGAGACTTACAGAACTGCAAGAAATTATGGTTATGAGGGAGATTTGATTGTAGAAAGAATGATCAATAGCGCCCAAGGTGAAATTGACTACTATAGTGAAAGAGCTCAAAGTTACGGTTCTCAACTTCGTGCATTAAGAGAAAGCAAAGGGAACATATATTCAGGTTATATATCTCAAATTGAAACAATTATTATTATCCTTTCGGGAATAATACTAATTTTATTAATTGCTTTTGTTGTGTTTTTTATAAAATGGAGCAAGCGGAAAAAGTCTACTCCAGTTTCTTAAATTCTTCGTTTTTAGTATACAAGAAATCCATAATAGTCAAAACATTTGGGTTCTCCAGAAGCGTTTTTGATTTCGGATCTGAGTCGCAAAAATCAATGAAAAGTTCCTTTTCTTCCGATTTTATTTTTAAATTTTTAATAAAAAAATCGGGAGGGCAATAAGCTATTATCAGTTTCTTAAAACGGTCGTCGGCAACTTCAATTGTTTTCTTCTGCCTACCTTTTAAAGGAAACGAAACTCGAAGAGCTTCTCTAATGGTATTATCATTAACTCCTGTATTCCAGAATAAATCTTTGGCATTTTTACTTATTAATACATCTGCAACGTCATCAGCACTAATCTTAACTTTGTCAAATTCGACCTTAGTTATTACAACTTCATTCAATTCTTCAGGTTTCAAAATCATATTTACAACCATGTTGTTTTGATCTATGTTTTCCTGAGAAATTTTAAATCTTTTAAAGAAATAGTCTTTGGAGTAAAAAAGCAGGCTGTCTTGTGGACGGACTAAAATTGAAAATTCACCTAGCTCATTTGTTCTTGTGCTAGTTTTAGCTGTTTTGTTAATCACCTCTACTTTATTAAGCGGAATGTTTTGCGCAAGAACTTTTCCGTTTAATAGTTTTTCTGTTTGAGAAACGCTGAGCTGATAAGTAAAAATAGAAATTGTGGTAAGTAATTTTACTCTCATGTAGGATTAATTAGTTGAGAGTAAAATTATTAGAATAGTCTTAATGAAAACTTACAGAATCTGTAAATTCTTGTTAATTAAACGGAATCGAATTTTTGAAATTCTCTAATTCTCCATTATTAAATAAAACAGGCCCGTGACCAAAACAAAGTATTTTTGGTTTTAGCGAAGCCAATTTTAGAATGGATTTTCTATTGGTTTCTTTGTCAGCAGTAAACAAATGTGGTGGTTCATGTAAACCGACTTTTGTAGTTAAAAGGTTCATATTGGTCATCACATCTCCAACAATTAAAACACCGTCTTTTTCTCTGAAAAAAGAGATATGTCCGCTTGAATGTCCTGGAGTTTCGATAACTGTGAATCCACCAATTTGATTGCCTTCTTTTAAGATTTGAGAAACTGGATGTCCTTTTCCCGCCCAAAAGTTTTTCTGAAATTTTGAAATAAAATGATTCGGATTTGGGTATTCTGTAATTACATTTCCGTTTTCGGCAAATTCTTTTTCAGGTTCGCTACATAAAAGCGGAATATTCAAGGTTGCACAGATTACTTTACTGCTTCCCTGATGATCGGCGTGTGCGTGCGTTAAGACGTGTTTGGTTACCGTTTTGTTTTTTAAAGTTTTTAAAATTGTATTTGCTGAAGTTCGAATTCCTGCATCAATTAAAACATCTTCAATTACATAACAATTAATGGCATTTCTTGGAAATAAAGGGATTTGATAAACGTCTTTGGCAATATTCTTCATCTTTCTCAAATTTTATTTTGACAAAGATTTGAATTCTATT
Organism: Flavobacterium ginsengisoli; assembly: GCF_029625315.1. Lineage (NCBI taxonomy): Bacteria > Pseudomonadati > Bacteroidota > Flavobacteriia > Flavobacteriales > Flavobacteriaceae > Flavobacterium > Flavobacterium ginsengisoli. Next base: position 3,126,060 of record NZ_CP121110.1, on the reverse strand, counting down.
TTTCAATCCACTTGATAAATGTTAAGAAATGTCTTGACGGATTCTGCTTAAAGATTCTGGAGTAATTCCCAGAAAAGAAGCGATATAAATTAAAGGCGTTCGCTGAATTATTTTGGCTGGAGCCGATGCTAAAAATGTCTGGTATTTTTCTTTGGCGGGAATCATTTGTAGTTTTAAAACTCTATCTGCCATGCAAAGGTAATTTTGCTCGGCAAGAATTCTTCCAACGCGTTCCCAATTTGGGATTTCGTTATACAAAAACTGCATTTTTTCAAAAGTAATCGAAAGCACTTCGCAATCTTCTATACATTGAATATTTTCAAAAGAAACCGATTGATTTATAAAACTGGAATACGAAGCAATAAAACTCTCATCACAGCTTAAATAAGTGGTAATTTCTTTTCCATCTTTGAGATAATAAACTCTTGCTAATCCTTCAACAATAAAGAAAATCTTGTTGCTGATTTTTCCCATTGAAGAAAGATATTCTTTGGCCGTGAATTTTTCGTATTCAAAACAAGAAGCAATTGTTTCGATTTCATTTTCAGAAAAAGAGACAATTGCTTTAATCTGTTTTTGTAATGAAGAATATTTTTTTGTCAATTATAGTAATAATAGTTTTTATGGAATACTTATTTTTTCTATTGCCCATTCTTTGGCTAAACCTGCTCCCGTTGCTTTTACTATTACAAATAAATTATTTCCTGTAGAATTACTAAACACAAAAAATGGTTCGGCATCATAAAATACTTTATCTGATTCATTTTTAGAAACGAGAAATTGCTCTAATGTTATTTTGTTTTTAAGAGCAAGATCTAAGTCATTATATACATAAATGTATGGAAGTTTCTTTTGATTCCAATTATCAGATACTAGTAGTAGATAGATATTGTTTTTTACCGATGAATGATCTAACCATTCAATAGGTGTGTATGGGTTTGTTTCAGTATTGATTGTACCGTTATATATCATATCCTGGCTTCTAAGTTCGGAAGTTTTAAAAACAGTTTTTCCTCTCGTAAATATTCTATTCCCATCTTCAGAAAACCATAGATTTCCGTTCATAATATAATCTCCATGATAAGGAGAATCGTAGCTATATTCTGCATTTCCATTTTGAATGTCATATTTCTCTATATCCATTGGAGACAAATTGTTTTCTGCACCATATATATATTTGCCTGACGGATGTAATCGTGCTTTATTTCCTTCGTAAATTTTTTCACCAACATGCTCATATTCATTATCGGTTGTCAAGCTTAAATTTATTGATCTTATAAAAGTCGATTGACCTTTGGCAGGGAAAACATACGCCCATTTATTGTTTCCAAGTACAATATCATATGCGTAACAAGATACTGGATATGTTTTTATAATAGTTTTGTTGGTTAGATTGATATAAGAAATATATCGATCATGTCCGGTTACTGCAGTTTTTCCATCAGGAGATATTGAGACACATGTTGGGGCATATGGTAAAGTTATACTTTCAATTAAACCTGTATTTGTTGATAAAATATTTACAGCAGAAGGACTTGCGGAGACATATACAAGCTGATTGGTAACTTTAGAAAATTCTGCATCAACAACATCAGAATTTAAAGTTACTTTCTGCTCTACAAAATTGGTTACACTTACAACTATAGAATCTTTTTTATTATTGATATTTATATATAATTTTGAATAAGATTTGCCATTTGGTAAGTTTTGTTTATCAACAGTAACCGTAATTTCATCATGATTTAGTGAAGTTACAGCTCCTTCTTTTTTAGAAAGCTCGACATAGTTTTTTGAACTTGTTATAGTGTAATTTAAAGCTGTTTCTCCTTGATTTTCAATATTAAGGACAAGTTTGTTATTGAAAATAGTAAAATTTAATGTGTCTGGTACTGAATAATTTGCTTCTTTGTTTTTTTCGTTTGAATCATTATTAGAACATCCAACAATGGTTGACAATATTATTAATGATAAAATAATTTTTTTCATAATTTTTAATAGTGTTTTAGAACTATAGTATAATGGAAATAATTAAGAGGTTTTAATTAAAAGAAATAGTGATTAATTAATATTGATTTTTTGAATTGCCCATTCATTAACCAAATCAGAATCAAGTGCCTTTGTTATTACAAATAGATTTTTTCCAGTTGAGTTGCTAAAAGCAAAATAAGGCATAGCATCAAAAGTTTCTACATTATTTCTTCCCGTTTGATTGGAATATTTTTCCAATTCAAGTTTATTTACATAACTAAGATCTGCATCGTTAAAAACATAAATGCTATTCGATTTAATTAAATTCCATTGATCGCCACTTGAAAAGATTACATATAATTTTCCTTTTAAAGAAGAATGATCAAGCCAATCAATCTTATAATTATTTTCTGAAGGAATTCTGCCATTATATGCCCCATCTAAACTATTAAGTTCAGAGGTTTTTAAAACACTTCTTTCTCTAGTAAAAAGTCTATCGCCGTTTTCTGAAAACCATATGCTTGGAATAGTGTAGTTTTCTTCTTCAAAGTTAGATTCGTATCTATCATCGATATCTCCATTTTTAATTGTTAGACGTTGAACTTGTCCTCTTGATAGTGGACTTTGCATGTAAATATAATTACCTGAAGGATGTAACCTTCCTTTAGCTCCAGCGTGTAATTGATTGTATATACTTATGGGCATTTCATAATTATATTCCAAATTCATGTTAACACTTTTTATGTATGTCCATTGATCTTTTTCTGGAAAAACATACGCCCATCTATTTTTTCCAAGAACAATATCAAGTGCAGAGCAAGAAATGTTGTAGGTTTGGATTATGGATGGATTTTTTAAATTAACATGTGTGATGTGGCCATCATGACCTACAACAGCTGTATTGCCATCTTGCGAAATAGAAATACATGTTGGGGCATAAGCCAATGAAATTTTTTGAAATGTTTCGGTGTTGGAGTTAAAAATGTTTACTTGAGAAGGATTTGATGAGATAAAGACTAATTGATCTGTCTTTTTGGAATATTCAGCATCTATAACATTCGTCTTTAATATTATTTTTTCGTCTTTATTTTTTGGAGAATCGTTGTCGTTTTCACAACTATAAATTGTAAACAAAAGTATAGTCGCTAATAATATTTTTTGCATTTTTTTTGTAAGTTTTGCCCTGTTTTTGGAGGCAAATATATACAAGTCTTTTGTAAATAACTATAGAATTGCAATTAATTCAGAGGCATTATTAATAACCGCTTTTGCTCCACTGTTTTTCAATTCATCTTCGGTTCTGTAGCCCCAAGTAACGCCAACAGGAAACATATTAGCGTTTACTGCCGTTTTCATATCAATATCAGAATCGCCTACAAACAGGATTTCTTCTGGTTTTAAATTCCATTTTTTGCTAATCTCAATCGCCTCAAACGGATTTGGTTTTTTAAGTTCTTCTGTGCTTAAACCAACCGCAATATCAAATTGTTTTGGGAATATTTCTGATGCTATTTTCTTCGTTAATTCATCGGCTTTGTTGGAGAAAACAGCCATTTTGATATTTTGTGAAGTCAGGTTTTCTAATAACTCTACAATTCCGTCATAAGGTTTTGTTTTGAGCGTACAGATTTTAGTGTATTCATCGACCATACATTCAAAACAACTTTCGATTTCGTCATCAGAATTGTTTGTGGCTGGCAATGCTTTGCTTACTAAATTTCGTAAACCACTTCCGATAAAATATTGGTAAGTGTCGTAATCATGTGTTGGGTAACTTAGAGCGGTAAGCACTTTGTTCATCGCATCTGAAATGTCATGTAATGAATCTACTAGCGTTCCGTCTAAATCAAAAATAATTCCTTTAAATTTCATTTTATATTAAATATTTTGAGCCAGAATGAACCCGCTTGTCCAGGCATTCTGAAAATTAAATCCGCCTGTAATAGCGTCGATGTTTACAATTTCACCAGCAAAATAAAGGTTTTCGTGAATTTTGCTTTCCATGGTTTTAAAGTTGATTTCCTTTAAATCGATTCCGCCTGCCGTTACAAATTCTTCCTTAAAAGTACTTTTTCCGTTTACTTTAAATTCAGCTTTTGTTAATTGTGAAGCTAGGTTTTGCAATTGGTTTTTAGATAAATCTGCCCATTTCGTTTCAGAATCAATCCCCGAAGCTAGAACCAAACTTTCCCACAAACGATTCGGAAAGTCAAAAGGAGATTTTTTAGAAACGGCTTTTTTAGCGTGTTCTTGTTTTAAATCTTTTAGGACTTTTTCTGCATCTTCAAAATCAACATCATTTAACCAATTCACAAAAATGGTAAATTGATAATTTTTGTCGTGCAGAATGCGTGCGCCCCAAGCCGAAAGTTTCAGAATTGCAGGTCCGCTCATTCCCCAATGTGTAATTAACAAAGGTCCTGTCGATTCTAGTTTCGTCTCTTTTACATTTACGGTAACTTGTGCTTGCAACTCCTGGTAATTCTTTAATTCTAGAATCTTTGATATTGAAAGTAAATAGGGAAGGAACGGGGCTTACAATTGCGTGTCCGTGTTCCTGAAGCATTTCCCAGATTTTGGGATTACTTCCCGTTGCCATTACTAATTTTTCGGCAAGATAATTATCAGTTTGTGTATCAATTTTCCAATGATTTTCTTTTTTGAAAATGGATTGTACACTTTGTCCTGTCAAAACTTTTATGCCTAATTTTTCAGTTGCTTTTAAGAAGCAATCGATAATAGTTTGTGAAGAGTTTGAAACCGGAAACATTCTTCCGTCTTCTTCAATTTTTAATTCTACGCCATGTTTCTCGAACCATTCAATTGTATCACCCGAACAAAATTGGTGAAATGGCCCACGAAGTTCTTTTTCGCCACGAGGATAAAATTTAACCAACTCGTTTGGTTCAAAACAAGCGTGCGTGACATTGCATCTTCCTCCTCCGGAAACACGGACTTTAGAAAGCACTTCTTTTCCTCTTTCTAAAATAGCAATTTTCAGTTTCGGATTTTTCTCTGCAATATTAATTGCGGTAAAAAAACCTGCAGCGCCTCCGCCAACAATTATTATGTCGAAATTTTTGATCATATTTTTTTGAGTTGCCACAAATTACACGAATTGGCACTAATTTTTTTTCTTGCCACAGATTACACAGATTAAAAGGATTTTTTCTTTCGCCACGAATTACACTAATTTCCGCGAATTATTTTAGGATGATAAATTTGTGTCAATTCGTGAAATTCGTGGCAAACAAATCTGTGTTAATCTGCGTAATCTGTGGCTATTTATATTTTGTCTGGATTATCAGAGATAATTCCGTTTACTTGATAACTTTTTACTTTTTGAATGTCTTCTTCTGTGTTTACTGTCCAAGGTAAAACCAGAAATCCTTTTTCCTGCATTTGTTGCACATTTTCGTTATTCAATAAATTAAAATCAGGATGTATGGCTTTTGCTTTTATTTTTTCGGCGAAAGCCAAAGCGGTTTCAACATTTTCTTCTGTTAAAACACCAATCGGAATATTTGGATTTAGGTTTGATGTTTCCTCCAACATATTCCATTCGAAACTTGAAATGATAAAATGATTGTAATTCCAGTCTTTTTTTGAAATATATTCTTCAATTAAGCTGACAACTTTCGGTGCAGTTCCTAAGCCTTTTAATTCGATATTGATCAGGCATTTTTTGTCAACCAAATCAAAAACTTCGATTAAAGTTGGGATTTGGTATTTTCCATCAATTAAAAATGATTCTAATTCTGCTAGAGTAAAATCACCCACTAAACCTTTTCCATTGGTTGTTCTGTCGATGGTTTCATCGTGAATTACGATGATATGCCCATCAGAGCTTAATTGAACATCAAGTTCAATTCCGTCTGAATTTAGGTTTAATGCTTTTTGGAAAGCTTGTAAAGTATTTTCGGGTTCGTAGGCTTTGGCACCTCGATGTGCAATCTTTAAAACATTCATTTTATAAAGGTTCAGAGTTGCAAAGGTACAAAGGAGCAAAGGAAAAATAATAGCCACAGATTAAAAGGATTAAAGTGATTTTTAAATCCGTGGTAAATTATGTCTCTCGCAGATTTTGCAGATTCGGCAGATTGCTTTTAAATTATCTGCTCAATTTCCTAAATCTGCGAGAGAAAAGTATTTTAAATCTCTTCTAATAAAACAATATCAAAATCATTGTCAATAATCACTTTTCCATCAATAACTTCAACTTCTTGATTTGAGTAATTATCTTTTAATTTAGTTCCGTTTGGAAAGACGTCGCCAACAGGAAGTTCTTTTCTGCCTTTTGGTAAATCTACTCCCATCACTACTTTATCTGTAAAAGAGCCTTTTGTAAACGTTCTGGAAAAAGTATAAGGATACGGATTAATCAATTTGTGAACACCAGCACCAACAGCAGGGTGATTTCGTCTAAACTGACCTAATTTTTGCCAATGTAAAAGTGTTTTTTGTGTTTCAGGATTGTTCTGAATATCCTCCCAATTCATATTAGAACGTAAAGTGGCATCGCCCTGAGTTCCTTCGACAACTAAAGATCGTGCCGATTCATCTCCATAATAAACCTGAGACATTCCAGGAGAAAGCAGTAGTTTGTTTGCTGTTTCAATGCTTTTTGTTCTGTTGGCATCAAAAGGCTGTCCGTCGTCGTGAGAAGACATATAATTAAGGACAGAATATCCTTTTAAGTCATTGTTAAGTGCATTCGAATATTTAGAAAATAAACCTTCGTAATCGTTTTGTGCTTGCATTCCATTTAAACTCAAAATTGATCATGCTGTTGAAACCATTTTGAAAATAATTGACTTTTCGATCTCCAAAATCATAATCCTGACCACCGCTGATTCCGTAACCGTAAACTTCGGCAATCGTGTAAAACGGATTTTGGTCTAAAACCTGCATTGGATGATGTTTTTTCCAGGTTTCAAATGCATAATCGCATTCTTTTTTAAAATCTGCCCAAACGTTTTCGTCGGTATGTTTTACAGTATCTCCTCGGTAACCATCAATTCCAAATTCTAAAATGTAATCTGTAAGCCATTTAATGATGTAATATTTTGGTGTTCTTGGATAATTTGTTCTTTTGAAAAATTCATCCAAAGAAGATACTTCTTTTTCGTAACGACCTTCTTTTTTCCATTTTTCAATTAAAAAAGGAGGGAGCGCTACTTCCTGAGTACTTTCTGTTCTTACATCTGGAAGATTTTCTACCAAAGTACACATCGTTGTATTTTCGAATGATTTATAATCGCAGACAACGCCGGTTCTTACCCAGTCAGAAGGCCAAACGGGATCTTCGGGAGTTACTGGTCCGGTATGATTAATTACGCCATCCAGAATGATTCTGATGCCTTTTTCGTGTGCTTTTTTTACCAAATTGGCTAAATCTTCTTTGGTTCCAAAGTTTGGGTCTAAAGCTGTCCAATCTTTTGCCCAATAGCCGTGAAAACCGTAGCTAAGTCCAGTTCCCTCATCAACGCCGTCGTGAATTTGCTCGACAATCGGCGTAAGCCAAATGGCATTGATTCCTAATTTTTCAAAATATCCTGATTCGATTTTTTTAGTGATTCCGATGATGTCACCGCCTTCAAATCCGCGAAGTTTTCCGGGAGTTTTGGTTCGGTTAAAATTAACATCGTTTGAAGTATCTCCGTTGTAAAAACGATCTGTAAGTAAAAAATAAACATTTGCTCCTTCCCAAACGAAAGGTGTTTTCGAAGTATTATTCATTGTAACTGATTTTGAGCCAGAACAACTCATTATTAAGTATACTAAAGATAGATAAAGGAAAGTGTATTTTTTCATTATTTAAGAGTTTTTTAGATAAACATCATGTTGAAAAAAATAGCCACAGATTACACAGATTAAAATGATTTTTTTCTTTTGCCACGAATTACACGAATCTCCACGAATTAATTTATCATATTTAAATTTGTGAAAATTTGTGAAATTCGTGGCAAACAAATCTGTGCTAATCTTTATAATCTGTGGCAAAAAGATACTGCGAACTTCGCGGTTAAGCTTTATTCTAATTCTAAAACTAAAGCTGATTTTGGTTCTAATGTAATTTCAGAAGCTAAATCGAATGTTTTTCCTGTGATAACATCTTTACCAGATTTGTAGTTTTTGATGCTTTCTTTAAAACGGTTTGTTTTTACAACCTGTTCTTTTGCATTGTTATTGAAAACTACCATTACGGTTTTAGCATCAGTATATCTGAAATATACATACGTGTTATTTTCTGGAATGTAATGCGTCATTTTTCCGAAATGAACCGCTTCGTTTGATTTTCTCCAGTTGAATAATTTCGAACTGAAATCAAAATAAGTCGCTTGTTCTGGAGTTCTTCCTTCTTTTGTAAAAGCATTGTTTTTGTCGCCAATCCAACCGCCTGGGAAATCTTGACGAATATCGGCATCGCCGCCTTTGCCTTTATCTCCACCCATTCCGATTTCTGAACCGTAATAGATTTGCGGAATTCCACGAACTGTTGCTAACAAAGTCATCGCCAGTTTGTATTTTGGTAAATCATATTTGAACTTTTCGTTCATACGATCTGTATCATGATTTTCGGAAAAAATCAAAATGTTATTGGTATTTGGATATAAAAAATCCATTGCAAAATTGTTGTAGAATTTAATCAATCCGCTGTCCCAGTTTGGTTCATCTTCACTGAAAGCAGAAGTGATTTGGCTTTGAAGCGTAAAATCCATTACAGAAGGAAGGTTTGAATTGTAGTTTTCAATAGCTCCAATTTTACTGTCTTTTTGCCAAAAAGCTAAATTCGCTTGATTGTGCATCCAGATTTCACCTACAATATTAAAGTTCGGATATTCATCTGTAATAGATTTTGCCCAATTTGCCATGGCAGTTTTATCTGAATAGTTGTAAGTATCTACTCTAAACCCATCAAGATTAGCAAATTCAATCCACCAAATAGCATTTTGCGTTAAGTATTTTGCAACAAGAGGATTTCTAAGATTCAAATCTGGCATTGAAGGAACAAACCAGCCATCAACACAAACTTCCTGATCTATTTTTGAAGCGTGAATATCGGTTATTACCTCTCGTCTGTGATGCGTTTGCGTGAAAGTTTCGAATTGATTGAACCATGTTTTGGTTGGAATATCTTTCATCATCCAATGCGTAATTCCCCAGTGATTGGTTACATAATCCATAACCAGTTTCATGTTCTTTTTGTGCATTTCTGCCGATAAACGAGCATAATCGTCATTAGTTCCGTAACGCGGATCAATTTTATAAACATCCGACTGTCCGTAAGTATGATACGAATGCTGTTTGTCGTTATCTTCGCATAAAGGCGTGCTCCAAATTGTAGTTGCGCCAAGAGACGAAATATAATCTAAGTTTTTAATGATTCCTTCGATATCGCCACCGTGACGTCCGCTTGGATCTTGACGGTTTCCTTTTTCAGTTAAAGAAGCGTCGCTGTCGTTTTTCGGATTTCCGTTAGCAAAACGATCCGGCATGATTAGATAAATCAGGTCAGAGGCATCGTAGCTCTTTCTTTCTGCAGAATTGGCTCTTCTTTCTTTTAGAGCATATTTTTGTTTAAAGGAAACTTTATTATTGTTTTTGAAGGAGAAAGTTAGTTCAGAAGCTTTTACGTCTTTGGTATCGATGGTTACGAAAAGATAGTTTGGGTTTTCTGTTTTTTCTACATTTTTGATCGCAACATTGTTTGAAACCGAAGCTTCATATTGTGCAATATTTTTTCCGTAGAACATAATCTGCAGTTCTGAATTTTTCATTCCTGCGTACCAAAATGGTGGTTCTACTTTTTGGATTTGCGCTTTCGCGGAAGCGGAAAACAACAGAACCAAAAGGATTAGTTTATAGAGATGTGATGTTTTTTGGTTTTTCATAGTTTGTATTTTTTATTTCTTCTGTTCAAGCATCCATTTATATATTTCAGGTTTTGTTTCGTATAAATACTGAATTTCATGACCTTCATTTTCTAAACGGGTAAACTTGAAATTGTTTTTGGTTTCGCACGACTCAAGGCCTTTCGCAATTCTCTCCGTTTCACTAAATGGAATTTTATCATCGGCTGTGCCATGAAAAGCCCAAACAGGAATTTTACTGAGATTGCAGACTCTCGTTAGATCACTGTCGTTAATTCCTCCACAAAATGCAACAACAGTCGCAAATGTATCAGGAAAATCTAAAGCGGTAATATAAGCTCCATAACCGCCCATGCTAATGCCGGTTATGTAAATTCTACTTTTATCTATTCTATACTTTGATTCTAAATCGGCATATAATGTTTCGAACCAATTTTCTGTTGACCAGTATTTATTGTCGGGACATTGAGGCGAGGCAATTATAAAATCAAAATCCTGACCTTTTTCTACTAAATAGGGAAGACCGTAGACTTTTAGTTTATTCAGATCATTCCCTTTTTGCGAACCACCATGTAAATAAATTACTAGTGGATATTTTTTGGTTCCTTTGGCATAGTCTTTTGGCAAATACAAAAGATAATCATAAGATGCTTTTGTTTTGGTTTGGGAATATGTATTAAATCCAAAAATGGTAAAAAGGAAAATCAAGAAATTAAGTTTGAAGCGCATATTAAATTTATCTAGAGATGAAGAAAATAGTTACCTCAAATTTAATTTCTTAATTTGAATTTATAGTAAAAAGACAAGTAATTATGGGGGAAATTACTTGTCTTTGAAAAAATTACTTAGTTTCAATAATGCTTATCGCATAACCTCCTCCAGGAGCAGAAAACTGAGATAATTTTGATTTATTGGTTACAGCAATTTTCTTGATAGTATAAGCTTGCGGATTTGTTTTATAATGCGCATCTTTTGCATCAGCATAAATTGTTGCGGTATATTTTTTGCCTTTTTCAAGGAAACTGAAATCGATGTTTGATGTACGTGGCGTTTCTCCATTTACGTTTCCAACGAACCAGTTGTTTGTTCCTTTTGCTTTACGCGCAACTGTGATAAAATCTCCTGGCTCAGCTTCAATATATTTACTTTCAGACCAATCAACAGCCACATCTTTAATGAATTGAAATGCATCTGGAAAACGGTTGTAGTTTTCTGGAGTATCAGCTGCCATTTGTAATGGGCTGTACATTGTTACGTATAAAGCCAATTGATTACAGATCGTGCTGTTTACATGTGATTTGTTATCAGGATTCATTTTACTGATATCCATTTCAAAGATTCCAGGAGTATAATCCATTGGACCACCGATTAAACGTGTAAAAGGTAAAACCGTAACGTGATTTGGTTTAGAACCTCCAAAAGCTTGGTATTCTGTTCCTCTTGCTTGCTTCGTTTCCAATTAAGTTAGGATACGTTCTTGCAATTCCCGTTGGGCGAACTGCTTCGTGAGCGTTCACCATAATTTTGTAATCAGTTGCTTTTTCTATAGCGTATTGATAGTGGTTTACAATCCATTGGCTGTAGTGGTTTTCGCCTCTTGGTAAAATATCACCTACGTAACCGCTTTTTACAGCATCGTATCCGTTATCGTTCATGAATTTGTAAGCAGCGTCCATGTGGCGCTCGTAGTTACGAACAGATCCTGAAGTTTCGTGGTGCATGATGATTTTTACACCTTTAGATTTTGCATATTCATGAAGACCTTTCACATCAAAGTCTGGGTAAGGAGTTAAGAAATCAAAAACATAATCTTTTGAGTGACCGAACCAGTCTTCCCAGCCTTCATTCCATCCTTCAACTAAAACAGCATCGAAACCATTTGCAGCAGCGAAGTCAATGTATTTTTTTACATTAGCATTGTTAGCTCCGTGAGTTCCGTTTGGTTTTGCTTTTGAGAAATCAGAAACTCCTAACTGAACAGTTGGAAAATCGTTTGTGTATGACCAAGTGCTTTTTCCTGTGATCATTTCCCACCAAACACCAACATATTTTACTGGCTTAATCCAAGAAGTATTTTCAATTTTTGATGGATCATTTAAGTTGTAAGTCATTTTTGAAGCTAAGATTTCTCTAGCATCATCGCTCACGATAATCGTTCTCCAAGGAGAGTGATTTGGCGCTTGCATGTGACCTTTATCTCCTTTTGCATCTGGCGTTAACCAAGATTCGAAAACTAAGTTTTTATCGTCTAAATTCAAGTGCATACAAGAATAGTCAATCAAAGTCTGCTTCGTGTAAGTTGATGTAGATTCCGTCAGCAGTTTTTAACATCAAAGAAGTTTGAACTCCTGTTGGTGAAAAAGATTTTTGAGAAACGTTTGCAGTGTATGCTTTTTGAGATAAACCTCTGATTTCAGATAATTTCGATTTTGTATAATCGTATTCTTGAGTATCATAATCTCCTGGAATCCAGAAAGCAGTATGATCTCCAGTCATGGCAAATTGAGATCTTTCTTCCTTGATTACAAAGTAAGTTAGATTCTTTTGTGCTGGAAATTCATAACGGAATCCTAAACCGTCATCAAATAAACGGAAACGGATTACGATTTGTCTGTCTGTTCCTTTTTGGTTTAAAGTCACAGCCAATTCATTATAATGATTTCTGATGTGATCTACTTCTCCCCAAACCGGTTTCCAAGTTTCATCAAAAGTTGAGGTTTTAGTGTCAGCAATTGTAAAGTCGTTCAATAAAGATTTTTTATCATCTTTAAGTTCAAGACCCAATTTACTGGTTTTTACAACTTCTTTGTTTTTGTATTTTAAATTGTACGTTGGAGTTCCGTCGTTTTGAAGAGAAAATTCCATTACGAACTTTCCTTCGGGTGATTTTAATTGTTGTGCTTCTGCAATTGAGCAAAAAGCAAACAAGATTAAACTTGCGAAAAATAAGTTTTTCATGTTTTTTGATTTTTAGATGTATTGTAATTTATTTTATTTGTACAAATTTACTTGCAATTACAGGATTTCCATTTACGATAATTGTTAAATCTTGATCGCCGTCTACAGTAAAAGTTGTTTCGTTATGATTTACAGCTACTTTTAAAATTTGGTTTCTGAAATTAATTTTAAAAGAGTAACCATTCCATTCTTTCGGAATTTTTGGAGAGAAATGCAATTGGTCATTTTTAACACGCATTCCTCCAAAGCCTTCCACGATACTCATCCATGTACCGGCCATTGACGTGATATGACAACCTTCTTCCACTTCTTTATTATAGTCGTCCAAATCTAAACGAGAAGTTCTTAAATAAAATGTATATGCCATGTCCATTTTATCTAAAGCCGCAACCTGAATCGAGTGAACGCAAGGAGAAAGTGAACTTTCATGAACCGTAAATGACTCATAGAATTCGAAATTGCGTTTTAATTCTTCTTTAGAAAAATGATCTTCGAAGAAATAAAAACCTTGTAAAACGTCAGCCTGTTTGATGTAAGGTGAACGCAATACGCGATCCCAAGACCATTTTTGGTTAATTGGGCGCTGTGATTTATCTAAATCTTTTACTGGAACTAAATCTTTGTCTAAGAATCCGTCTTGCTGTAAATAGATGCCAAGTTCTTGAGAAATTGGAAAGTACATATCATCAGCTACTTTTTTCCATTCCTGAATTTCATTCGCCGAAAGGCTCACTTTAGCCATCACTCTTTTGTGATCTGCAGGATATTCTGAAGCTACTTTTTCGATTTGTTCAGCGAGCAAAATCAATACACCATTTTGCAATATAATTGGTATAGAAATTATTGTTGATGTTGTTTTCGTATTCGTTTGGTCCTGTAACACCAAGAATTACATATTGATTTTTATCTTTTGAGAAAGAAGCTCTTTGGTGCCAGAAACGCGCAATTCCGATTAAAACTTCTAAACCTTTTTCTGGAATATAAGAGTAATCGCCCGTGTAACGGTTGTAATTGTAAATCGCAAAAGCAATCGCTCCATTTCTATGGATTTCTTCGTGTGTGATTTCCCATTCATTGTGGCATTCTTCACCATTCATGGTAACCATTGGGTATAAAGCTGCGCCGTTTTTGAAACCTAAATTATCTTTAGCATTTTCAATCGCTTTGTCTAATTGATTGTAACGATAAGTCAGTAAGTTTCTTGCAACCTGCTGGTCTTTTGTCGCCATGTAAAACGGAATACAATACGCCTCAGTGTCCCAATAAGTTGATCCGCCGTATTTTTCTCCGGTGAAACCTTTTGGACCAATGTTTAAACGGGAATCTTTTCCTGAATACGTCTGATTCAATTGGAAAATGTTGAAACGAATTCCCTGTTGCGCTTTTACGTCGCCTTCAATAGTAATATCTGACATTTCCCAGATTTTTGCCCAAGCATCAATTTGGTTTTGAAGCAAAGCATCATATCCTAAAGCAACTGCCGATTTGATTACTTTTTCGGCACCAGCCAAAGTATTTTCGTGGTTTAAAGAAACCGTATAACCTCCAATTTTTTGAATTGTTGAGGTTTGTCCTTTTGCAATTATAGTTCCGTAAGTATATTGAACTTTATCGACAGTTGAATCGATTGTTGAAGGCGAAATATTTGCATTTTCACCATTAGCAAAAATCGTATTGTGCATGAAAGTTGTAACCTTAAAATGCGTTTTGAAAGTCTGAGCTGTTACAAAAGCTTCGTTTGTTCCCTTTTTAACTTCAAGCGGTTCCCAGAATTTCTCTTCCCAGTTGGCATCTTCATTGGTTACACCAGCATCAACGTAAGGTTTGTAAACGATTTTTGCATCTTTATTTAAAGGCGTAATATCGTATTTGATAACTCCAGCTTCGTCTAAATCTAATGAAAGAAAACGACGAATGTTTACTGCGATTTCAGTTCCGTTTTTAAGAATAGCTTCAAAAGAACGATTGTACCATCCTTCTTTCATGTTCAATTCTCTGCGGAAATTTCTAACTTCTTTACAATTATGTAAATCAAGATTTTCTTCGTTGACTTCAATATCAATTCCAATCCAGTTTGGAGCATTTAAAACTTTAGCGAAATATTTCGGATAACCGTTTTTCCACCAGCCCACTTTTGTTTTGTCTGGGTAATAAATCCCTGCAATATAACTTCCTTGGAAAGTTTCTCCAGAATATGTTTCTTCAAAATTCGCACGTTGTCCCATAGCACCGTTTCCGATACTAAAAAGACTTTCAGACGATTTTACTCTTTCGACATCAAATCCTTCTTCTATTATGGACCAATTGTCTGGTTTTATATAATCTTGATTCATTTTTTCTTTAAATTAGAAAATACGGCAATTAAGGGAATTAGATAATTGCCTTGGTTCTTATTAACTTTTTTACATTCATTTGAGTAATTGAGGTATTAGAATATCTGTCAGTGAGATCATTATCTCATTGACACATTTTCTAATTATCCAATTAGCTCTTCAATAAAGCTTGTTGTGATTTGGGTAAAATCTTTAAAAATATGATCAGCTTCATGTAAAATTGTTTCCTCACCAATTCCAACACTTACCATTTCTGCAATATTTGCCGCTTGAATTCCGGCAACAGAATCTTCAAATACAATTGAATTTTTTGGATCAATATGTAATAATTGAGCCGCTTTTAAGAATACTTCTGGATCTGGTTTTGCATTGGTAACGTCATTTCCGTCAACAATAACATCGAAGTAAGATAGAACTCCAGTTTTTTCTAAAATTGGTCTTGCATTTTTGCTAGCAGAGCCCAATGCAATTCCTTGATTTTTCTCTTTTAATAGTTGTAGAATTTTTAAAACTCCTGGAAGAACCTCACTTTCATCCATGTGAACTAAATAAGATAAATAATCTTCGTTTTTTTGAACTAGCCATTTGTCTTTGTCTTCCTGAGAAGCTTGAACATTGCCTAACCCAAGTATAATATCCAACGAACGAACTCGGCTAACACCTTTTAAAAGTTCATTGTCTTCATGCGTAAAATTTATATTTAATGACTGAGCGATTTTTTGCCACGCCAAAAAGTGATATTTAGCGGTGTCAACGATTACACCGTCCAAGTCGAATATAAATGCTTTTTTATTCATTTTAGTGAAAAAATTATTCTTAATTATGATTTTTGAGAAACGTCGTCTACGTCTTTTACTTTAAAAACTAAAGCTGCAAGCGATTAGGAAACTTACCCCGCTTGTAACTAAAGCATAAATGGCATCTCCGTTGTAAAGATATTTGACGATTGGGCCACCAATTAATGCATTTACAATTTGCGGAATAACAACAAAGAAGTTGAAGATTCCCATGTAAACTCCCATTTTTTTAGGTGTGATAGATCCTGCAAGAATTGCATATGGCATAGCCAAAATACTTGCCCAGGCAACTCCAATTAAAATCATTGGCAATACAACCCAGTCTTCATTTGGCATGAAATAAATTGAGATTAAACCAATTCCCCCAATGATTAATGAAAGTGAATGTGTTGCTTTTCGACCGATTTTTTTAGCGATGTATGGTAAGAAAAATAAAGCAACAATGGCAGAAACTAAGTTGTAAACACCAAATAGAATTCCGACCCAGTCTCCAGCATCTTGATATTGCTGGCTTGAAGTATCTTCTAATGGCAAACCGTAAATATGATGTGCAATTGCTGGAGTTGTAAAAACCCACATTCCAAATAATCCGAACCAAGAGAAAAATTGCACCCAGCTAAGCTGACGCATTGTTACTGGCATTTTTGCAAAATCAGTAAAGATGTCTGTAATTTTTGATTTTTCCTCAGAATCAACAATCACTTCATTTTGAGGATCTTCAAATTTTGCCAGTTCTTCTGGTGAATATTCTTTGGTTGTGAATAAGGTCACTAAGATTGAACCAATTAAAACCGCTGCACCAATGATAAACGACAAAGTCAAATTCAATGGAACACTTCCCGAACAGTGCTGTTTGGTACACCAAAATATTTCGTTAAAATGTATGGAAGTGCTGAACCAATCACGGCTCCAAAACCAATTAATGAGGTTTGAATACTAAATCCTGCAGTACGCTGATCTGTTCTTAAATTATCTCCAACAAGTGCACGAAAAGGCTCCATGGCAATGTTGAAAGAGGCATCCATTATCATTAACATTCCAGCGCCAACCCATAAAGCAGGAAGTACAGAAATGAAAATATTAGCTTGTGGCATTAGAATTAATCCTACCGAAGCTAAAACGGCTCCCACTAAAAAGAAAGGTTTTCGTCTGCCGAATTTTCCCCAAGTTTTGTCGCTGTAATGACCAATGATGGGCTGTACTATTAATCCCATAAGAGGAGCAATAATCCAGAACCACGAAAGTTCATGTACGTCGGCACCAAAAATTTGAAGAATTCTGCTGGCATTTGCATTTTGAAGTGCAAACCCCATTTGGATTCCTAAGAAACCGAAACTCATATTCCAGATTTCCCAGAAACTTAATTTACGCTTTTCCATTATCGTAATTTGAAAAATTATACGATAAGCGCCTTGCTTATCAAAACTTTGTTCTTTTCGAAGTAAAACTAAAAGCCTTGATGGGCGTAAAATTATAAATTATTTTTTTATTTATGCTAATAAAAAAGCCATAAATATTTTTTATGGCTTTAGAAAGTGTTGATTTTAAGTTTTTTAGTCAGTAGATTCTCTTTTTATTAAATGAGTTTCTATGACTTCTGTGGTATAGTTTTCAGTATGTTCTTCGTCGTCATCTTCTTCGGCCTCAAGTCTTTCGATAAGCATTTTAGTCGCTTTGTTGCCCATTTTTTCACCACTTTGACTAACGGTTGTAATTGTTGGAGTAGAATATTTTGAAATAATTCCGTCAGTAAATGCAATTACTGCTAAATCTTCAGGAACTTTAAGCCCCATTTTATTAGCCGTTTTTATAATTGTTACGGCAAAAAGCTCGTTTACAGCAAAAACAGCATCAAAAGCTCTTTCGTGCAAAAGCTGACTGATAGTTATTTCGCAAGTTTCTACATCTTCAATTTTGATGATCAGGTCTTCATTAAAGGGTAATCCATTATCTAATAAAGCTTTTTCGTAGCCATCGGTTCTCAATTTTCCAACGCTTACATAATCGACTGTAGTAACTAGAGCAATCTTTTTGCGGCCATTGTCGATTAAGCTTTGAACTGCTTCATAAGCAGCAGATTTATCATCAATAATTACTTTATCGCATAAAATATCATTAGTAACACGATCAAACATTACTACAGGCATCCCTTGATTGATAACTTCGGTGATATGATGGAAGTCTCCTTTAAACTGTGTTTCTTTAGAAAGAGACATGATAAAACCATCGATACTTCCGTTGGCTAACAT
This sequence comes from Flavobacterium ginsengisoli, assembly GCF_029625315.1. Lineage (NCBI taxonomy): Bacteria > Pseudomonadati > Bacteroidota > Flavobacteriia > Flavobacteriales > Flavobacteriaceae > Flavobacterium > Flavobacterium ginsengisoli. Next base: position 3,107,881 of record NZ_CP121110.1, on the reverse strand, counting down.
TTCCATGTTTAGAACTTCTTTGTCAAAAGAATCATCTGATACACAGATTACTACACTGTATCCGTGTTCGTTTGCAACCTGCTCTACACCATTGATAACAGTTGAGAAAAAGTAGTGTACAATTTCTGGAATAATAATCCCGATACTCTTTGTTTTTCGGTTTTTTAAACTCAGAGCAATATTGTTTGGTTTGTAGTTGTAAAACTTCGCAAAAGCCTGCACTTTCAGTCGTGTTTCTTCTCCAATTTCGAGACTGTTTCTTAGTGATTTTGAGACAGTTGAGATAGACACGTCAAGCTCCTTTGCAATCTGTTTGAGGGTTATTTTACGTTTCATGAGGTTAGTTGAAAAAAATCTAATTAGTAATAAAGGTGTATAATATTTTTGGTATTTGCAATTTTAACGCTAAAAGATTACAAAAAATAGAAAGTTTTCAACACTACCACGTTTTCGTAAAGCAATAAAAATAGCCTCCTGTCGAGCATGTTAATAAATTCATAATTTTGAAATTCGAAGTAAAATTAAAAACTTAACTAACATTCAAAAACTCAAAACTAATTTAAACAAAAAGTATGAAAACAATTTACAAAAAGTTGTTATTTTTATTCCTATTGTTGCCTTTTACAGTGTTGGCTCAGAACACTTTAAAAGGGACTGTTGTTGACAAAACAACTGGTCAGCCAATCCCAGGAGTAAATGTAAATGTACAAGGTGCTCCAAATGGTGCATCAACTGGATTTGATGGAAATTACCAGCTGTCAAATGTTAAAAACGGTAACAAAATCGTTGTTTCTTTTATTGGATACAAGACAGAAACAATTGAGTACAATGGCCAAAAAACGCTTAACATTTCTTTAGAAGAAGATACAAATCAGCTTAAAGAAGTTGTGGTGCAAGTTGGTTACGGTACTGTGAAGAAAAAAGATGCAACAGGATCTGTTTCGCAAATTGCAAGCAAAAGATTTTAATAAAGGGATTAACGTAACTCCAGAATCATTAATCAGCGGACGTATAGCTGGTGTTAATGTAGTTGGGGGTGGAGCTCCTGGAGCAAAAGCTGATATTAGAATTCGTGGAGGATCTTCATTAAGTGCTTCTAATGAGCCATTAATTGTAATTGATGGACTTCCAATGAGTAATGCAGTTCCTAGTGGAGCAACTAGTATATTGTCTACAATAGATCCTAGTGATATCGAATCATTTACTGTTTTGAAAGATGCATCTGCAGCAGACAATTTACGGTTCTCGTGCCGCAAATGGTGTAATCGTAATTACTACTAAAAAAGGAACTAAAGGTGGCGTAAAAGTAAACTTTAGCTCTCAAGTTGGTATCAATACTGTTGCTAACACTGTTGATGTGATGAGTGCAGATGAATATCGTGCTATTGTAAATGCAAATGGTACTTCAGCTCAAAAAGCTTTATTGGGTACAGCAAACACAAATTGGCAAGATGAAATTTTTCATACTGCTCTTACAACCAACAATAATATATCTGTAAGCGGTTCTTTATTCAATAAATTACCAGCACGTTTATCTGTTGGAAATGTTGATAATCCTGGAATTTTAAGAAATACTTCTTTTGAGAGAACTACGACATCGTTATCGTTAAATCCAGTTTTATTTGATAATCATTTAAAAATAGATATTACAGGAAATTTAGCTTTTGGAAAAAATCAATTCCAAAATGAAGGAGCAGTAATTAGTAGTGCAATCATATTTGATCCAACACAACCAGTTTATCAAGCAGGTTCTCGTTACGGAGGATACTTCGAGTGGTTGGAAGGAAATGGAAATGTACCGTTATTGCCAGCAAGAAACCCTGTGGCAAGATTAAATCAAGAAGATAGAAGAGCAACTTCTACAAGAAAATGGGGTAATATTAGATTAGATTATAAATTTCATTTCTTCGAAGATTTAAGAATCGTTGCCGAAGCAGGTATCGATAAATTTGACAGTGATGGGTACAATGCAATAAGTACTGAAAGTATTTTAGGATATCAGCCTAATTCATTTGATAAAGGTAATTGGGTAAACTTAGGAGGTTATACTCACTATACAGATAATCGTCAGAACAAAAACTTAAACACATACTTTAACTATACTAAAGATATCGGTAAGTTTAAAATTGATGCAACAGCTGGTTATAACTATCAGTTATTCCAGAGAGAAGGATTTAATTCTGGAGATATCAAACAACCAAATCCACCAGCAGACGTTACAACTGATCCAGACATCAATTTGCAATCGTATTTTGGGCGTGTGAATTTAGGATATGACAGTAGATATTTATTAACTGTTAATTACAGAAGAGATGGGACTTCACGTTTCTCTAAAGAAAATAGATGGGGTAACTTCGCCGGAGGTGCTTTTGCATGGAATGTAGCTGAAGAGTCATTCTTAAAAGATAATGAAACATTATCTAGTTTAAAATTAAGAGTTGGATACGGAACTACTGGTCAGCAAGATATTCCACCTGCATATGATTTCTTAAGAAGGGTAACTTTTGGAACGATTAATACGCAGTATCTATTTGATGGTGTTATTTACAAAGCAACAAGACCAGAAGGATACAATGAGAATATTAAATGGGAAGATTTGGCTGAGATGAACATTGGTGTTGATTTTGGTTTCTTTAAAGAAAGATTGACAGGTTCTATTAACTATTTTGATAAAAAATCTAGTGATTTATTAGCAGATATCCCAGTTCCAGATGGAGCAAACATTCGTAACCAAGGATATAGCAACATTGGAAGCGTTAGAACTAAAGGGGTTGAATTTAGCCTTCAATCGGATATTATTAAAAATGATAAATTAACATGGAATGTTGTCGCCAACGTAACTTACATTGATCAAAAAATTTCTGACTTAGGGGTAACAGCTCCAGGATTTCAGGGATATATCACCGGAGATGTAATTGCCGGAGGTACTGGTAACCAAGTGTTAATTCACTCTGAAGGTTATGCTCCAAATTCATTCTTTGTATTTGAGCAATTATACGATGCAAACAAAAGACCTATTCAAGGGGCTTACGCAGATAGAAATGGTGATGGTGTAATTACAGATGCTGACCGTTATAAATATCATAAGCCAACAGCAGATTATACTTTTGGATTGTACTCTACTTTGAATTACAAAAAATTCGATTTTACAATGAACTGGAGAGCTAGTTTAGGAAATTATATTTTTGATAACGTAAGTTCTGATAAAGGATATTTACAAGCAGGTTTAAGAAGAGATTCTGATCTAGCAAATATTACAAAAGATTATTACAATACAGGTTTTACAACTGAAAGTAATTCAAATGGAACTCAACGTAATTACTCAAATTATTACGTAAAAGATGCTTCTTTTATTAAGTTAGATAACATTGTATTAGGATATACATTTGATAAATCATTACTAAAAGCAGACTTCATTACGATTTACAGCGGGAGTTCAAAATGTTTTTGTACTTACAAAATACAATGGTTTAGATCCTGAAAAATTCAACGGAATAGATAATAATGTTTATCCAAGAGCGAGAACATTCTTGTTTGGAGTAAATGCGAATTTCTAATAGTACATTGAAAATTAAATTTAAAAAATAAACAAAATGAAAATATCATTTAAATATATATCTTACTTTCTCCTATTGATTTTGGGAGTGAGTATGACACTTGCTTCATGTACAAGCGACTTAGATGTAACGCCAAAGGATGATGACGAGTTTCTTTCTGATGACTTTTTTAAAGATCCAACATCTTACAAACAAGTATTAGCAAAATTATATGCTGGTTTATATGTAGGAGGAAATGATGGTGATGGTCAAGCAGATATTGCTGGTCTTGGAGGAGATTTCAGTAGTTACCTTAGGTTGATGTTTGTTACTCAGGAATTTCCAACAGATGAAGCTATTGTTGCTTGGAGTGATGATGGTTTGCCAGCTATAAATGGACAAAAATGGAGCCCAAGTAATCAGTTCTTGTACGGAATTTTTTCAAGAGCTTTTTATGAAATTAGTGTTGCGAATGAATTTTTAAGACAAAGTACAGACGAAAAACTTGAAGAAAGAGGTTTTGATGCAAAAGTAAAAGCAGAAGTAACTACTTTAAGGGCAGAAGCACGTTTTTTAAGAGCTTTTTCGTATGTGAATTTAATGGATTTGTTTGGAAACGTGCCTATTACAACTGAAAAAGATCCAGTTGGGTATTATTTTCCAGAACAAAAAACAAGAGCAGAAGTTTTTGCTTTTGTAGAGTCAGAATTAAAAGACATGGATGCTACTTTAGCAGCTTCTGGATCTAATGAATATGGTAGAGTTGATAAAACAGCGACTAAATTTTTATTAGCACAAATTTATTTAAACTCTAAAGTTTATACAGGAACAGAAAGATATAATGATGTAGCTACAATATGTAACGAAATTGTAACAGGTTCTGCATATACTTTTGCTAATGTTCCTTACCGCTATTTATTTTCTGCAGATAATGATAGAAATGGAGCGCAAAATGAAGTTATTTTCCCTGTTGTTGGAGATGGAAATGCAATTAGAGCAATTGGTGGAGGTATGAGTTTTATTTTACACGCTTCTATTGGAGGAAAAATGGTTAGTGCAGATCAAGGAATGGATGGAGGTTGGTCTGGTATCAGAACAAGACCAGAGTTTGTTAGTTTATTTCCTGACGTAAATGCAGCTTCTGATAAAAGAGGAACATTTTTTACTGACGGACAGACTTTGGATATAGCTGATTACGGAGTGTTTACTAATGGTTATGCAGTTACAAAATTTACAAATGTAAATTCTGATGGTTCTAAAGCACAAAGACCTGATATGCCAGATACAGATTTTCCAATGTACAGATTATCAGATGTATATTTAATGTATGCTGAAGCTACGCTTAGAGGAGCATCAACAGGAAATATGACTACGGCTTTGGAATATATCAATAAAATTAGAGCAAGAGCAAGCGCTGGTATTATTACAAGTTCTGAATTAACATTAGATTTTCTTTTAGATGAAAGAGGTCGTGAGTTATTTTGGGAATGTCACAGAAGAACAGATTTGATTCGTTTTGGTAAATTCACAGGATCATCTAAAATTTGGCAATGGAAAGGCGGAATTAAAAATGGTAGCGGTACAGATTCATATAGAGATTTGATGCCTATTCCGTCAAGAGCTATTCAAGCAAACCCAACTTTAAAACAAAATCCAGGATACTAACTAACCCTTATAAAAAATAAATAAAATGAAAAATATATATAAAATTTTAATCGCATTCATTGGTGTATTAGCGGTGTCATGTAATGCAGATGATGTAGAAGAAAGACCAGTAATTACGCCAGAGTCAACACCTGTTTTACTTAGCCCACAAAATGACTTTAACATTGTTCTTACTAAAGAAAATGAAAAAGAAATTGCAACTACAGTAATTTGGGATTATGCAAAATATAGCGGTACTGCTACTGTTGTTAATTATACTATCGAAATTGCAAAAGCAGGTACAAGCTTTGCTGCACCTGTTGCAGTTACTACAACAACAGAGCGTTATAAAGCGTTAACTGTAGCTGAATTAAACTCTGCTTTGGTTAATGGTGGCTTTATTGAGAAAGAAGAAAACAGTGTTGATATTCGTATCAAAGCTACAGTTGGTACTGGAGCAGAAGCACAATATTCTAATTTTTATACTTTTAAAGCAACTCCTTACCATACACCATTAGCAACTTCTCACTGGTTAGTGGGTGCTGCAACTCCTGGAGGATGGACTTGGGATGGTGATGCTGAAACTGAGTTCCCACTAGTAGTTGGTAAAACAGATGTTTACCGAGTAACTGTTGTTCTTAAAAGCGGAGAAGCATTTAGAGAATTCTTAGGAAATAACTTTACAAGTAATGGTAACTGGGATGCAAGTCATAACTATACTTACTACTCTGGATTAGGTTATACTATTGATGACGAATTAGTAAACGCTGGAGATGGTGACAGTAACTTTAAATATACTGGACCAACGGGACCAAGAGTTTTAACAATCGATAACGGTGCTAAAACGATCACATTAGATTAATTTTTCGAACACAATATTTCAAAAGGGCTGTCTTGATAGACAGCCCTTTTTTTATGCAATTTTCTCAAAACAGTCAATCGTTTTATTTTTATTATTTTATGGTTAAAAATGAAATACTGATAATTATTTTATTATTTTTTTAATGTTATTGTTATTTATTAACACTATAACGTTATAGTTTGATTCAGAAATACCTTACCGTTAATCGGTAAGGTATTTTTTATATTTTTAAAAAATCAATAGCATTTTACTGCTAAAAATTCCCATTTTTTTTGATTTATTAGTCTGATTAGTTTGTAGTTGCAAATGCAAATTAAAAGACTCTTAAATACAGGTTGCGCAACCTAAGACCGAGCCTGAAATTGATGTCACTAAAAGATGATTTTGTAACACCCAAAAAGCGGAAGCCGAAAAGCTTACGAGTAGGCTAGTTTAACTTATTAATAATGAAAAAAATTAATTTAAAAAGTATTAATGAGGGAATGAAAAGAGAAGAAATGCGAATGATAAAAGGTGGCTGCGGATGCGGCGCTGGTCTGGGCAGTTCTTGTATTCCTAATAGTCCAGTGTTTAATTGTGTCGCTCCTTTAAAATGTATTCCTAAACCACTATTTCCGGAGATACATTTACTGCAGTTTGCTCTTAAGCTTTAAAAATGCATTTCAAACAACAACCAAAAAAGCGGAAGTCGAAAAGCTAATGAGTAGACAAGTAAAACATTAAAATTTATTAAAAATGAAAAAGATTAGTTTAAAAAATATTACAGAAGGTTTAAAAAGAGACGAAATGAGAATGATTCAAGGAGGATCTGGATGTGGATCTCCAGCAGGAAGTTTCTGCTATGTAAACCATGGTATTTTTAATTGCGCACCAACTTTAAAATGTGTTCCAAAACCACAATATCCAGGAGACATTTATACAGGAATTTGCTACTAAGCGATTCTTTAAATTTTATAAAAAGACTATGCTATAAGTAATCTTATAGTATAGTCTGTTTTTTTAGCTCGAGAAAATGAATAAAATAATATTACTAAACTGTTACTTAGGAAAGCTTCCTTGGTATTTTGATTTTTTTCTAAAGTCTTGTGAGACTAATCCAAGTATTGATTTTGTTATTTTTTCTGATGATGAAGAAGAAAGAGAAATTCCGAAGAATGTAAAAATTATAAAATTTACATTGGCGGATTTCAATTCTTTAGCTTCACAAAAACTCAATCTTGATATTCAAATCTCTAGCGCCTATAAAATTTGCGATTTTAAACCCGCATTTGGTGTCATCTTTCAAAATCAAATTTCTGGATATGACTTTTGGGGCGTTTGCGATATCGATTTGGTTTTTGGAAGAATTAGAGAATTTATGACCGAAGAGCTACTGGATAATTTTGATGTCATTTCGGTTAAAGATTCTTTTCCGTCGGGTTATTTTTTACTTTTTAGAAATAATTCTATTGTCAATTATCTATTTGAAAAAAGTAAGGACTATAAATTCATTTTTACATCCAATGACAATTATTGTTTTGATGAATGCGGTGGAGCTTATGATGAAGTAATTTCAGGAATAAATATTCTTGATGTACCTACAGAAACAGAAAGTATTCATCATGTTTTAGTAAAAGAACAAAACAATATTAGAGTGCATTTTGATTTGTTTATTATTGAGGGCACACCTGGAAAAATAAAATGGGACAATGGAATTTTGAGCTATAAAAATGAGTATGAAGTTTTACTCTATCATTTTAGCAGTTATAAGAATAACATTTTTGCCGTTCAAAAAAGATGGAAGAAAATACCCAAGTCCTATTATATTGATAAATACAACGTCAGAAAAAGTTCAAACATTTTTTTTGCTAAATGGACAGATCATATAAATCCAAATTTTAAAAATTTTCTTTTTAGAACAGACATGTTTTGGTCCAAAAAGTTAAATGTTACAGCATTGCGAAATTTAGAAAAAGGACAATATTCTTACATGAATCGGACTGTTTTTATTGGAAAAAATGCCAAACAGCAAAATTATTTATGTTATGAAAATCTGGAGAATCAGTTTGATTTGACTCAGATGATTTTTCATTCTAAGTATTTTTTCAATACACAAACCAAGCATTATTATAGACATGAAAAAAATAGTTTCTCGCAAGTATTTCTTGATGGAAACTTAATTAAATACTCCAAATTATAAAATCAATGAAAATAATTCAATCATTTTGGTCACAAAATCTAGACAATCCATTAGCTGAAAGTTACGGATGGCTTTCTGAAGCACACAATTGGTTAAGCTGGATATTAAGTGCAAATCAATTAGCTAAATTTTATAAGGTAGAGTTATATACCGATCAAAAAGGGTATGAAATATTGATTAATCAGCTTCAGTTGCCCTATCATAAAGTTCATGTTGTTTTAGATGAGCTCAATCATTATCATAAAAGTCTTTGGGCAATGCCTAAAATTAAGACGTATAGTCTTCAAGACGAGCCTTTTTTACACATCGATGGAGATGTATTTATTTGGAAAGAATTCTCAGATGAATTGTTGAACGGAGAATTTATTGCCCAAAATCTAGAAGTTACTACAGAATATTATGCAGAAATGTGGAAAGACATTTATCCTCATTTAGTATATGTTCCAGAAGAGATGAAAGATTACATCAATAATCATAAAAATTACGCTTATAATATGGGTATAATCGGAGGTCGTAATTATGAATATTTCAAGAAATATGCGACAATTTCATCAGAGTTTGTAGACAAAAATAAATTGGTTTGGGATTCTATTAACGGATTTAATTTTAATATTTTTTTGAGCAAGTATTGTTTTACAATATGGTAAAACAGTCTTCAAAAAAAGTCAATTGCTTGTTTGCGGATACACCAAATGATAGTAACTATATCGGATTTGGAGATTTTGATAAAGTGCCAAACCAAAAAAGCTATTTGCATTTGTTAGGTACATACAAAAAAAGCGTGCGTATTTGCAGTAGTTTAGAGACTTATGTCATTAAAGAATATCCAGAGTATTTTGAGCGATTGAGAAAATTGTTCCCTTTTAATTTTTCACAATATAATATGTCATTTGATCATTCTAAAAACTGGAATTTGAAAAATGATTTTAAGCTTAAAAATACTTTAGATGTAAAACAAGAATTTACAAACGAATATTTAGTAGGAAGAAATTTTATGTCTTTGGAGTTTCCACAGGAATTTGATTTTTTAATTGCTAATGATAAACCTTTTGAATTATCGAAATTATCTGAAACAGAAATTACTGATTTTTTTGATGAGCAATTAAATGAAAATGTTAGATATGTAGTGCTGCCAGAATTAGATCAAAAAATATCACGTTTAAGTATAGATGAAATTGACGAATTGGTTCTAGAAGAACTTGCCGAGCCTATTCTTTACAAACAACTTATTCGCAACATGACGGCATATTTGGAAGAAGATGTAGATGAGCAGGGAAAAAACGATTTTATAGAACTGATCCAGAACAGAATTAGATTCTTTTTAGCAGAAAAAGTACTTTTTTTGAAAGCAATGATTGAAGAACCAGATTTAATTTCATCAAAATGATAGACTTTTTTTATCTAAAAAAATACCTTCATGAGCATAAGTATAGTCATCTTGGAGAAAAATTTTTACTCGAATTAGAAGCGCATCCAGATTATCCAAGCTTAATTGCTATGGTTGATGTTTTCAATTATTATGATATCGAAAATGTAGCGACCAGAATTGATCAAAGCGAATTACCAAATCTGCCAGATACATTTATTTCTATTTTTTGCACTTATACAGGAAATGAAATTGTTTATACAAAAAAAATCGGGCAAGATTTTGAGATCCAATTTGCAAATGGCTTTGTTCAAAAACTTTCCAGAAGCGAATATTTAGCAGGATGGAACGGAATGATTGTAGCTATTGAAGAAAATGAAAATGCTGAAAACGTAGAGAAAAATATTCTTTTTAAGAGTGTTCCTTTGTTTTTATTGATCACAATCGGTTTTGCTTTTTTTCAAGTTTATACTAACAATATAATAAGCCCTTTTTTATCAATAGGATACTTTATAGCATCATTTTTAGGATTGGCAATTAGTATTTTTTTAATTAGAGAAGATTTAGGATTTCATGACACTGCAATTTCAAGAATATGCTATGCTACTAAAAAAACAAGTTGTAAAGAGGTGCTTCATTCAAAAAAAGCAAAAATTTTAGGAGGTTTAAAATTGACGGATCTTTCTCTAATATACTTTTTAGGATTGACTGTTTTTTCAATTTTTACCAAATTTCAAGACTATATTTTTATTTATAGCTGTTTAGCTTTTTTTAGTATTCCGGTAATGTTGTATTCTGTTTATGTACAAAGTTTTGTTGTGAAAAAATGGTGCATATTGTGTTTAGGAATCTTGCTTGCATTGGCAATTCAGGTTTTGATGGTTTTAAATTATGGTTTTAGCGTCAATCCAAATTTTGCTGAAGCTAAAAATGCTGTTGTGTTTTTGTTTGCTTTGATTTTTATAAGTTTTCTTTTTCTGGAAATTAAAAGACTTATAAAAAACAATTTGACCAACAATATGATTGAGCTAAAATACAATCAGCTTAAAAGAAAATATCCTGTTTTTAAAGCTTTGATTGATAGTGAAAATAGTGTAGAAGAACTCGTTCTAGAAAAATTACAAGCCATTGTGATTGGAAAAGAAAACGCTCCAATTACAATCAATGCAGTTCTTAGTGCGTCTTGTATGCATTGTCATAAAGTTTATGAAAAACTAGTAAAACTGCAAGCCAAAAATCCAGACTACTTAAAGATAAAACTTGTCTTTAATATAAATGTCGAGAATTTGCAGAATCCATATAACATTATCTATAAACAGGCAATTGCTTATTATATAAAAGGAGAATACAACAAAGCGGTTTTATCATTGAATGAATGGCATATCGATCGATTAGATTTTGAACAATGGAAATTGAAATGGCAAGACAACTATTCTGAAATCGGAATAGCACAAATACAATCGCAATACCAATGGTGTCTTGAAAACAAGATTTTTTATACACCAGCAATTCTAGTAAATGGGCAATTATTGCCTAAAGAATATGAAGCTCACGAACTCAATTTTTTTATTGATAATCTAATAGAAGAAAAAATCGCCGTATTTTGAAAATTACCTCTTTCCCTTTTTACAAACAGCCCGACACTAAAGATTGCGGCCCAACCTGCTTACGTATTATTGCAAAATATTATGGAAAAGTAATTGAACTGCAACAAATACGAAACCTTTCTGAAACCACTCGAGAAGGCAGCAGTCTTTTAGGTTTGAGCGATGCAGGAGAAGCTTTGGGTTTTAGGACGCTTGGGCTAAAAACTAATTTTGAAACTCTGCAAAACGAAATGCCTTTGCCTTGTATTGTGCATTGGAATAGTCAGCATTTTGTTGTGGTTTACAAAATAAAAAACGACAAAGTTTATGTCTCAGATCCAAGTCACGGTTTAATTATTTATTCTAAAGAAGAATTTATTAAGTTTTGGATTGGTAAAAATGCACATGAAAAAACAGAAGAAGGAGTTGCCCTTTTTTTAGAAACAACTCCAGAATTTTATAAAAACGAATGGGACGATGAAAACTCTAAAAGGAGCTTTAGTTATCTGACAAAATATTTGTTTCGTTACAAAGGCCTAGTAATTCAGTTAATTATAGGATTGGCTGCGGCGAGTTTGTTTTCATTGCTGTTTCCGTTTCTTACTCAAAGTATTGTCGATGTCGGGATTCAGACTCAAGATTTGAACTTTATATATCTAATACTTTTAGCTCAATTAATGCTTTTTGCAGGCCAGACAGCAATAGAAGTGTTGCGTTCTTGGATTATGCTTCATTTAAGTACAAGAATAAATATTTCATTGGTTTCTGATTTTTTTATTAAACTGATGAAATTGCCGATTAGCTATTTTGATAGTCGAATGACTGGAGATATTATGCGGCGAATAGCAGACAATAGAAGAATTGAGCAATTGTTGACAGGAAGTTCGCTGAATGTAATGTTCTCACTTTTAAATCTAGTTGTTTTTAGTTTTGTGCTGGCTTTTTATAATCTGCAATTGTTTTTGGTTTTTTTAATTGGAAGTAGTGTTTATCTCAGTTGGATTTTGTTTTTTTTGAAAAAAAGAAAAGAACTAGATTATAAACGTTTCTCTCAGGTTTCAAACGAGCAATCTAAAGTAATCGAGCTTATAAACGGAATGCAGGAAATAAAAATGCATAATGCCGAAAAGCAAAAACGATGGGGCTGGGAGTTTGTTCAGATTCGTCTTTTTAAAGTTAATATTCAAGCCCTGACTTTGGAGCAATGGCAATCTGTTGGGTCAAATTTTATTAATCACTTAAAAGATTTATTAATTACTTTTTTTTCTGCAACCCTTGTGGTTAAAGGAGATTTAACTCTCGGGATGATGCTGTCTGTACAATATATTATCGGACAATTAAATAGCCCTTTAATGCAGATGGTAGGTTTTGTGAGATCTCTTCAAGATGCTAAAATAAGTTTAGAACGATTAGGCGAAATTCATGACAAAGAAGATGAAGAGGATGCTTTAAATCCTAAAAATCACGATTTATCACATTCTGATGTTTTTGTAAAAAATATATCTTTTAAGTATACAGGAAGTCAGGATTATGTTCTAGAAAATTTAAATCTGTTAATACCAAAACAAAAAACAACCGCAATAGTAGGAACAAGCGGCAGCGGTAAAACAACTTTACTAAAGCTTTTGATGAAATTTTATGAGCCAAATGCAGGAGAAATCGTTTTGGGGAATATGAAGTTTAGTACTATTTCTCCAAGTGCTTGGAGAGGAAAATGCGGTGTTGTAATGCAGGATGGATTCATTTTTAATGATACAATTGCAAATAATATAGCGGTTGGAGAAGATTATATCGACAAGAAAAAATTACTGCATGCTATTGAAACTGCCAATATCAAAGAGTTTATTGAATCTCTTCCGCTTTCGTACAATACTAAAATAGGAAATGAAGGAACTGGAATTTCGGGCGGACAGAAACAAAGGCTTTTGATTGCAAGAGCAGTTTATAAAAACCCTGATTATTTGTTTTTTGATGAAGCCACTTCTTCTCTAGATGCTAATAATGAGAAGATAATTATGGAAAATCTAAATCAGTTTTTGGTTGGGAAAACAGCAGTAATTATCGCTCATCGTTTATCAACTGTAAAAAACGCAGACCAGATTGTAGTTTTAGAAAAAGGAAGAATAGTCGAAATAGGCACACACAAAGAGCTCGTTCTTGCTCAAAGAAATTATTACGAATTAGTGAAAAATCAATTAGAATTAGGAAACTAGTTTCCTGTTAATATAAGATAACAAAATGGCATCAAAAGTTTTAGATGATTTAGAGTTGCGTTCTGAGGCCGTGCAGGAAGTATTGTCAAATCCTCCAGCATGGATTGTTCGTTATGGTATTTCTATTGTATTTGGAGTGATACTCTTATTTATTATTGGAAGTTGGTTTATTAAATATCCAGATGTAATACCTGCAAAAGCAATGGTAACATCTAATTATCCGCCAGAACGATTAGAATCAAAAGTCAATTCAAGAATTGTAAAATTGTACATGCCTAATTCTTCACAGGTTAAAAAAGATGATGTTCTTGCAATTTTAGAAAGTACTGCCAATTTTGAAGATGTTTTAAAATTAGATAAAATGGTGTCTTCAATTCCATTAGATTATCAAGCGTTTTATTTCCCTTTTCAAGAAATGAGCAATTTACAGCTAGGAGATATTCAATCTTCATTTAGTCAATTCCATAAAGCTTATATCGAAAACGAATTGAATCAAAAACTACATCCTTATTCCGAAGAAATAAATGCAGGTAAAAGTTCGCAAACAGAAAACAAAAACCGATTAGAATCGCTATACGGGCAGCAAAAATTAGAGAAAGTTAAGCTTTCTTTGAGCGATGTTCAATATCAAAGATCGTTGCAGCTTTATGAAAAAGGAGTTATTTCAAAGTATGATTTAGATGTTCAAAAAGCAAATAATTTACAAGCTAAGCAAAGCTATGATCAGATAAATACAGCCATTTCTCAACAAAGAGAAGCAATAGAACAAGCAAAAAAACAAGTAGTAGCCAGTGAAATTTCTCAAAAGAAAGCAGACGTTACTAATTTGGCTTCTTTATTTCAAGCATTAGATGAATTGAAAAAAGCATTCGAATCTGGAAACAGAATTATTTATTTCAAGCCAATTATGATGGAGTTTTTAAATTTCAAAATTCATGGAAAGAAAATCAGCTCATAAAAGCAGGTGACTTGTTTGCAACAGTATTGCCAGAAAATCAAGGACAATATATAAGTAGTCTAAAAGTTCCGTCGCAGAATACAGGTAAAATAAGGCAAAATCAAAAGGTTCTAATAAAATTAGATAATTATCCTTTTCAAGAATACGGAATGCTGGAAGGCCGTGTTCAGTCTATGTCGACAATAGCAGACAAAGAAGGAAATTATTTTATTGAAGTAGCCATGCCTAATGGACTTCAAACTAGCTATGGCAGAAGTATAAAATTTGATAAAGAATTGACAGGATCTGCAGATATCATTACTGATGAAATGCGCCTCATTGAACGTGTTTTTTATCAATTTAGAAAATTAGTTCAAAGATAAATATGGAGTTCTGATTTTTTTACTTAAAAAATGAAGCATACTGAATTTTGTTTTTATAATAATTTTCAGAGATTTATTATAAAGTTTTAAACACTACAACGTTGTCGTAAGTCTATTTTAGAAGCGCTTCTCCAAGTTCTCGACTTAATAAGATACCTTTATTAATTATCTCAATTTTTTGCTTGATTAATCATTATTTAAATATGAAAAAAACTTTACTTTTTATTTTCTTTTTATTGTCGATTATTGCTGATGCTCAACAGATAACAGTGTCTCCAGCTGTGTTTCAGGTTAATCAACAGATCAAAATAACAGCTTCATTTGCATCGGGTACATGTAATACAATGGGAACAAGTCCTACCAAAGTATATATGCATGCAGGTATAGGTAACGAAGCAAATGCTTGGCAAGTTGTTAAAGGAAATTGGGGGGCTGACGACGGTGTTGGCCTAATGACAAAAGAAACAAACGGAACTTGGAGCATTACCATTACACCGAGCGTTTATTTTGGGTTGACTGCTACACAGCAATCGGCGGCGACAAAAATGGGAATTGTATTTAGAAATGCAAATGGAAGCCAGACCTTAAAATTGGCTCCATCATGTTCTGATTTTTTTGTTAGCGTAGGATCTTTTCAAGTTACCTTGACTTCTCCAGCCGAAAATAGCACTTCAATTGTTTCATCTGGTTCAAGTTTTAATATTGCGACAACAAATACAGGTGGAGCAGGCAGTTATACTTTAAAAGCTAATGGAGTAACCATAAATACAAATGCCAGTACTTCAAGCTATTCGTATACGCATACCAATATTATAAGCAATCAAAGCTATGAGCTAATTGCAACTCAAGGTACAACTACAGTCTCAAAGAAATTTGCAGTAGTTGTAAATCCAAATACTGTTTCTCAGGCTATGCCGACAGGCTTAGTTGATGGAATTAATTATAACGCTTCAGATGCCACAAAAGCAACTTTAGTATTAGATGCACCTCTTAAAGATTTTGTTTATGTTGCTGGAAGTTTCAATAACTGGCGACCAACGTCGGCTTATGCTATGAAAAAAGATCCTTCTTCGGGTAAATTTTGGCTAGAATTAACAGGTTTGGTCTCAGGTGTAAATAATACGTACCAATATTGGGTTGTAGATACAACTCCAATTGCAAATTCACCATCAATAGTAAAAACAGCAGATCCGTATTCAACCTTAGTTTTATCACCTTATGATGATTCTTCAATTCCTGCATCAAAATATCCAAATATGCCAGTTTATCCTGCAGGGCAAAATTTTGAAGTTACAGTTTTAAAAACAGGGCAAACCCCTTACAATTGGAAGGTGACTAATTTTGATAAACCTCAAAAAGAAAAATTAGTCGTTTATGAAGTTTTGGTTCGTGATTTTGATGCATCAAGAAGCTATCAAAGTTTAATTGATAAAATAGATTATTTTAAAAATCTAAAAATCAATGCAATTGAATTAATGCCAGTAATGGAATTTGAAGGCAATGAAAGTTGGGGTTATAATACTTCATTTCATATGGCTTTAGATAAGTTTTATGGAACTTCGGATAAATTAAAAGAATTTATTGATCTGTGCCACCAAAACGGAATTGCAGTAATTCTGGATGTTGCATTAAATCACGCTTTTGGAAGAAATCCTATGGTAAGAATGTGGATGAATGATCCTGATGGAGATGGTTTCGGGTCACCTACAACAGAAAATCCATATTTTAATACAGTAGCAAAACATACTTATAGTGTTGGTGAAGATTTTAATCACCAATCATTAAAAACACAATACTATGTAAATCGTGTTATTAAACAATGGATTGAAGAATATAAAATTGATGGTTTCCGTTGGGATTTGACAAAAGGATTTACGCAAGCATGTACAGCTTCAAACGAAAGTTGTACAAATAGCTATCAGCAAGATAGAGTAGATGTTTTGAAAAAATATGCCGACTATTCGTGGAGTTTAGACCCGACACATTATACTATTTTCGAACACTTAGGAACTGATGCCGAAGAACAGCAATGGGCAAATTATCGTGTTAGCGAAACACCAAGTAAAGGCGTGATGATGTGGGGGAAAATGACAAAAGAATACAATCAATTGTCAATGGGATATGCGTCTGAAAGCAACATTTATAGAATGAATAGCACAAGCCGTGGATTTACTGCCAATCGTTTAATGGGTTATGCCGAAAGTCACGATGAAGAACGTTTGATGTATAAAAATGTACAGTATGGAGCTTCAAACGGAAGTTATAATGTAAAAACATTAAATACAGCCTTATCTAGAATGTCTGCAATTGGAGCAGTTTCTTTATTAATTCCTGGACCTAAAATGATTTGGCATTTTGGAGAATTAGGAATGGATGATTCTATTTTTAGCTGTAATAACGGAACGGTAAATGATGAAACAACAACAACTCCAGGAGATTGTAAATTAGATACAAAACCACAACCACAATGGACAGAAAATTGGCTTGGCGATTCAAATCGAAATAAAATATACAATGACTGGGCTAAAATGATCACACTTAAAAAGACAGAACCTGTATTTTTAGGGACAGCAACAATGGTAAATACCACTACTTTGACAGTAAATATCAAAATTACAAACAGCAGCTTGGCTTCGACTCAGCTTAAAGATGTTGTGATTTTGGCAAATTTTGAAACAACTGCACAAAATATGATTCCAGCATTTCAATACACTGGGGCTTGGTATAACTTAATGGATAATTCAACGATAAATGTTACCAATGTAAATACTCCAATTAGTCTAGCTCCAGGAGAATATAGAATTTATGGTAATAAACAAGCAAATTTGGCAATAGAAGATTTTGAAAAAGGAAATCAGGTCAACCTGTATCCAAATCCTGTTTCCGATTATTTTACTTTAGGTTTTGCAACTTCAAAAGTGGATATCTATTCTATTATAGGACAATTAGTGAAAACATTCAATACAAACGGAAATGCAGATTATCAATTCTCAGTTAGTGGTTTAACTTCTGGTTTATATCTTGTAAAAACGTTTGACGAGAATAATAAAGTTCGCATTGTGAAATTTATTAAAAATTAGGTTTGGTTAGTAATGAAAAAGGGCTGTCTAGAAATGGACAGCCTTTTTTTTGAGTAGTTTTTTGCTATAAATGTCTTATTTTAATATTTTAATGTCTTTTTGGGGTTGTCTAATTATCAGACACTAATTTTATGATTTAACTATGATTGTTTTATTTGTTTTTTCTTTTTAGGTTCGTTGTATTCTCCGATCAAAGAGTAATATCCAAATGTTCCTAATCCCATTACAATAAGCGGAGTTAGTATAAATAAAATAATTACACCAAATACCAAATCGTCTTGTTGATCTGAAAGAAGTTTTGGCAAACCAAATTCAAACACGCAAAAATAGGCGGCAGCTGCAGCCAAAGCAATCCATAACGCCCCTAAAACCTGTTTAATCGCATTCATTTTTTAATAAATTTTAAAGGTGAGTAATTTTGTTTTTGTTGTCAATATAAATCATTCCAATAACAAAGCAGATTCCAGCAATAATTATCGGATACCATAATCCGTCCAAATAATAATCGGTTTTGCCTGCTGTTTTGGCGTGTGATACAAAATAAGTAGAAATAGCGGGAAGCAATCCGCCAAAAATTCCATTTCCTACATGATAAGGCAGTGACATAGAGGTGTATCTAATTTTGGTTGGAAACATCTCAACTAAAAATGCTTGCAATTGGACCATAAACCATTGTTACGAAAAGCACCTGAATAAAAACCAAAAAAATTAAAGCCCATTTATCACTTGAAGTTATTTGGATTGAAATATTTGTTTGTACATCTTTTTTATCCATGTACGTTTTTTTTCGATCATGGTTGTGCCGTCAGTGTACTTTTTTTGACTTATTGTAACAGAACTCCCATCAGCTTTCTTTTCAGTAGTTTCTCTAGGATTTTCTACAATTTCTGTTTTTTGACTGATATCTGTTGTGTTATACATTGCTGTATAAATAGATCTGTACGATAAAATAGCGAGCAACATTCCAAACATCATAATATATTTGCGGCCCACTTTATCACTTAACCATCCAAAAACAATAAAAAATGGTGTTCCAATTAAAAGGGCAATTCCCAATAATTCGTCTACTTGTGAAGAATCGACATTCATTACTGTTTTCATAAAGCTCATAGCGTAGAATTGCCCCGTGTACCAAACAACACCTTGTCCCATTGTGGCTCCGAACAAAGCCAAAAGAACAAACTTTAAATTGTACCTATTTCCAAAGCTTTCCTTTAACGGATTTGTACTTGTTGTTCCTTCTTTTTTAGCTTTCGCGAAAACAGGAGATTCATCCATGTTTTTTCGAATTAAGTAGGAAACTCCAACCATAGCGATTGAAACCCAAAAAGGAACACGCCATCCCCATAAGTCAAAATTTTCTGCAGAAAGCGCGCTTTTGGTTGCTAGAATAACCATTAAAGAAATAAATAAACCAACAGTAGCAGTTGTCTGAATCCAAGAAGTCCAATATCCTTTTTCTCCTGGTGGCGCATGTTCTGCAACATATGTGGCTGCTCCGCCATATTCTCCTCCAAGAGCAAGTCCTTGAAGTAGACGTAAAATCAAAACCAATAAAGGAGCTAAAAAGCCAATTGTTTCATAACTCGGAATACATCCAATTAAGAAAGTGGAACCACCCATTAATAATAAGGTAGCCATAAAAGTATATTTACGTCCAATGATATCACCAAGTCTTCCAAAGAATAAAGCTCCAAATGGGCGAACTACAAATCCGGCGACAAATGTGGCCAAAGTAGATAAAAACGCAGCGGTTGGATTGTCACTTGGGAAAAATTTTGTTGAAATAACGACAGCCAAACTGCCAAAAATGTAAAAGTCATACCATTCGATCATGGTGCCCATAGAAGAGGCCGAAATTACTTTCCAAATGCCCTTAGTAGAAGTTTTGCTCATAAAACTGCTTTGAGATCTTGTTAATAAATCAAATATAAAAATACAGTTTTACGAATATAGAAGATTATTTTTTATTCAGTCAATACTTTTTTAACAAAAACTATTAATTTGTTGACTTTTGAGTTTAACCGCAAAGACGCAAAGAAAAACCGCAAAGGTTCGCAAAGTTTTTTTGAATTGGCTCCAGCTTTAGCTGGAGTTTGAATAAAAAGAAATCGGAATGGCTTTAGCCGAAAATGCATGATTTGGCTAAAGCCTTATTGTTCGTTTGTTAAATACCTCCAGCTGAAGCTGGAGGCTATTCAAAAAATTAATACAAAAAAAATTAACTTAATGACATTATCCATGACTATAGGGATTGTGATTAAAAAACAGAAAAGTATAAAAAACAAAAAACCCACTCGGTTGAGTGGGTTTCGTGGTACCTCCAGGGATCGAACCAGGGACACATGGATTTTCAGTCCATTGCTCTACCATCTGAGCTAAGGTACCGTGCTTGTTGCGGGTGCAAATATATAATCATTTTTGGTTTGTGCAAAACATTTTTTAGAAAAAATCTATTCGTATCTTCGCAAAAGCAAAAAAGGAAATATGATTTTAACGGTCGATGTTGGCAATACCAGAATTAAAGCATCTGTATTTGAGGGTAATACTTCTCTAGAAAATTTTGTTTTTGATAAAAATGAAATCGAAAAAAAAATTGAAAATATTTTAGAAAAATATCCAAAATGCTCCGATTTGGTTGTTGCTTCTGTTGGAAGTATCGAAAAAAAGTCCTTTTTAACTTTTGAAAATAGGCTGAAACTTCATTTTTTCACTCACGAAGATGTTTTTCCTTTTCATAATAAATATGCAACACCAAAAACTTTGGGTATAGACCGAATGATTTTGGCAGCAGGAGCGACACTGCAATTTCCAAAACAAAATCGTTTGGTTATAGATGCTGGAACATGCATTACCTACGATTTTATCGACGAAAATGATAATTATTTAGGAGGAGCCATTTCTCCAGGGCTTCGTTTGAGATATGAATCACTGCATAATTTTACGGCCAGACTGCCGTTACTTACTTTAGAAGAACCCGATTCTTATGTAGGAAACTCGACGGCACAAGCCATTCATTCTGGTGTTGTCAACGGTTTCGTCTATGAGATTGACGGTTTTATCGATGAATATCGCAAAGAGTTTTCAAATTTTATCATAATTTTAACGGGAGGCGATGCAGATTTTTTGGCTAAACGATTAAAAAATACCATATTTGCCAATTCAAATTTCCTTCTGGAGAGTTTGAGCCAAACATATCAATATAAAATCGACAATGATTAAAAAAGTAATACTAAGCGCTTGTTTGCTTATATCGTTCGTTTCATTCGCTCAACAAGGTACTGCGTCACCTTATTCTTTTTTCGGGATAGGAGATGTGAGATTCAAGGGAACACTTGAAAACAGATCTATGGCTGGAGTTGCAGTAGAGCAAGACACGATTCACTTAAATTTAGATAATCCGGCAAGTTATGCCAGTTTAATTCAGACAACTTTTACAGTTGGAGGAACATATGCGACTTCTAATTTAAAAACGACTTCGCAATCAGAAAAAGCACAACGCTCTACTTTTGATTATTTAGCATTAGGAATTCCGATGGGAAAATTTGGTGCTTCATTTGGTTTGATTCCTGTCAGTTCAGTAGGTTACAAAATTCGTGAAGACAATTCGGCAACAGAAGGAGCAACAAGTTCTCAGCTTGACGGAAAAGGTGGTGTCAATAAAGTATATTTCGGTTTATCATACAAAATAATGCGTGGTTGGAACGTTGGGGTAGATGCGCAATATAATTTTGGTAAAATTACAACTACTAGTATAGAAGCGATTACTGGTGTTCAAAACGGAACGGCAGAGGTTAATACTTCAGAACTTTCAGGTGTTGGATTTAGTTTTGGAACAATGTATCAGAAAAAAATCAACAAAAAGACGAGTGTGTTTTCTAGTTTGAGTTATTCTTTTGCTAGTAACCTGAATTCAGATAATACAAGAGTTATTTCAGTTCAAGGCGATTCAGATCCTTATGTAATTCCAACAGAAACAACAAAATTAAAACTTCCAAACAAATTGAGTATTGGTTTGGGTGTTGGTGAAGCTAGAAAATGGCTTGTAGGAGCAAACATGACGTTTCAAGGAGACGGACAGTTAGCAAATTATTATAATTCTGCAAGTAATGTAAGATACGAAAGCTATTCTAAATATGCAATTGGAGGATATTACCTTCCAAATTACGCTTCTTTCACTAGTTATATGAGCAGAATTACTTATAGAGCTGGTTTGAAATATGAAAAAATTGGTTTAATTGTTAATAATGAATCAATTAAAGATGTTGGTATGACATTAGGAGCAGGAGTTCCGATTCCAGGATCTTTCTCAAATGTGAATTTCGGAATTGAATTTGGTAAACGTGGTACAACGGCAGCAGATTTAGTTCAAGAAAATTATGTTAATTTTAGTGTGAGTTTCTCTTTCAATGATAAATGGTTTGTGAAGAGTAAATACCAATAAACAAAATATATTATCTTTTAGAAGCTCATTACAATTTACTACATTTGGCAAATGAATTTACCAAAAAGATATAGTCTAATAGTTGTCACAGTTATTGCTGTGACAATGTTTTTTGGATGCGAAAGTAATTTTAAAGAAGTTCAGAAAATTAACTTCTCAGAATTTGTCCCTGCCAGCGATGCCGATACTGTAAATATTAAATACACAGATTCCGGACGTATTACTGGTGTTTTGATAAGTCCGAAAATGTTAGATTATTCAAATCTTGATTTTCCGTTTACAGAATTTCCTAAAGGAATCGATGTTACTTTATATGATAAAAGACAAAAACGAACCTTTATAAAAGGTAATTATGCGGTTTCATATAAAAACACTGGGATTATTGATTTGATAGGAAAAGTAAAGATTACTTCAGAAGCTGGGCAGATTTTAGAAACAGAACAGTTATATTTCGATCAAAAAAACGAATGGTTTTATACAGAGAGAAAATTTAAATTGACCGATAAAAAAGGAGTTTCTCATGGTCAGGGAATAGATTTTAGCAAAGATTTTAAAGTGATCAATTCGCAGCGTGTAACGGGCGAAATTGAATCCAACGAAGAATTATAATATTATGGGTTATTTAAAATATACACAATACGTTTACATCCTTTTTGCAGTTTTCTTTACTTATGATGGTATCGTAAAACTTAATGAAGGAGATGAGAGTTATCCTTTTTATTTCGTAATTGCAGGAATGGCTGTTTTTATGTTTTTCTTTAGGAGAAGATTTCTTAATAAGTATAATGATCGAAATAAAAAGCAATAAAAATGGAAATTAGTATTATAATAATCTGTTTAATACTAGCCGCCTTTTTTCTGGGATGGAAATAGCTTTTACATCCGCCAACAAAATTTATCTCGAAATAGAAAAGAAACAAGACGATTTCTTGTCTCGAATCTTAACAAAGCTGACCGAAAATCCGTCCAAATTTATTGCTCGCCATGTTAATTGGCAATAATGTAGCTTTGGTGATTTACGGTTTTTTTATGGGTGATCTGATTTTGAATTGGATGACTTATTTTGGCTTTGTTTTTTCTGATTGGTGGAATATTCTTATTCAAACACTTCTTGCGGCATTTATAGTCTTGCTGACTTCAGAATTTTTTCCGAAGGTTTTTTTTCAAATTTATGCCAATTCTTTAATTAAAATTCTGGCTCTTCCAGCTTATCTGTTCTACAGATTATTTTACTATATCTCTACTTTCTTTATCTGGATTGCCGATTTTGTGCTAAGTAAGTTTTTTAAAACAGAAGGAAGTCAAATTCATTTGTTTAGCCGAATTGAGCTTGGAAATTACATAACAGAGCAAATGAGCACGGTTGAAGAAGACGAAGAAGTAGATTCTGAAATTCAAATCTTCCAAAATGCTTTAGAATTTTCTGCTGTTAAGGCGAGAGAGATTATGACGCCCCGAACAGAAATTGTAGATATAGATTTGTTCGATAGTGTTGACGATCTTAAAGCATTATTTATAGAAACAGGCTATTCTAAAATCATCATAAGTCAAAATTCACTCGATGATATTGTTGGATACGTCCATTCTTTTGATTTGTTTAAAAAGCCGTCTACTATAAAATCAGTCTTGATGACGGTTGAATTTGTTCCAGAAACGATATTTATTAAGGATGTTTTGAATTTATTGATCAAAAAACGAAAAAATGTTGCAGTAGTTTTAGATGAATACGGAGGAACTTCAGGCATTGTTACAATTGAAGATATTGTAGAAGAACTTTTTGGGGAAATTGAAGACGAGCACGATTTAGATGAAGAATTGATTGAAGAAGAAATTGGAGAAGGTAAGTATTTGTTTTCAACACGATTAGATGTTGAGTATTTAAATGAGACCTATAAATTAATGATTCCAGAAGAAGATTCTTATGAAACTTTAGGAGGTTTTATAGTCAATCATACAAAAGAAATCCCACAAAAAGGAGATAAAATTGTAATAGATAAGTTTCATTTTCGCATTGAAGAGGCGTCAAATAAGAAAATAGAACTAGTCAAATTGACAATTAAAGAGTGATTTTTTAAATTAATGAAAAAAATGTGTAAAATAAAACGCTAGTTGTATTGTTATTAACTAGATAATTGTATTTTCGCAAACTGAATATAAAATTAACGATAATAAAATGGCAGTTTTAGCAAAAATTAGACAGCGTTCCGCTTTATTGATAGGAGTTATTGCACTTGCATTATTTGCATTTATAATACAAGATCTATTTACAAGAGGAACATTTGGTCAAAGTTCAAAAGATGTAGGAAGCATCGATGGAAAAGATATTTCATTTGAAGACTTTAGAGTTAAAGTTAGTAATGTTGAAAAAAGTGGACAAGGAATAACTTCCACTGAAGTCGCAAACAGAGTTTGGGATCAAGAAGTTTCAATCGCTTTATTGTCATCTCAATTTGATAAATTAGGATTGAGAGTTGGTGAAAAACACATTTTAGAGGTTTTGAAATCAGATCCAAATATTGGTAAAAACCCAATGTTCTTAAATGCAGCAGGAATGTTTGATGTTGCTAAGTTTAAAGATTATTTTAAAACAAACCCAGAAGCAACACAATACATTTCTCAAAAAGAGAAAGATGCTGAATTGAATGCTAAGTTTCAAATCTATAATACTTTAATCAAATCAGGACTTTACACAACTGCTAGTGAAGGAAAATTAAAGTATGAAATGGAAACTAATAAAGTGAGTTTTGCATATGCAGTTGCTCCTTATTCTTCTATTAAAGATAGTGAAGTTAAAATCTCTGATGATGAGATTGTAGCTTACATGAAGAAAAACGAGAAAAAATTCAAAGCTGATGCTACTCGTGAGATTCAGTATGTTTTAGTTGAAGATAAAGCTTCTAAAGAAGATGAAGCTGAAATTAAAGCTAAATTGACTGCATTATTATCTGGAAGTGTTGTTTACAACGCAAAAACAGGTAAAAACGATACATTGCCAGGATTTAAAAACGCAACAAACGTTGCAGAATTTGTAAATGCAAATTCTGATGTTCCTTATGATTCTACTTACGTTCCTAAAAATGCATTGCCAGCGGTTGATGCTGACAAATTATTCAGCTTGCCAGCTGGAGCAATTTACGGACCATATGTTTACGGAAGATACTATGCAATTTCTAAATCTTTAGGATTTAAAGCTGGAGTTAATGCAAAAGCAAGTCATATCTTAATTGGATACGAAGGATCTCAAACTCCAAACCCAAAAGAGAAAAGAACTAAAGAAGAAGCTAAAGCTAAAGCTGAAGAAATCTTAGCTCAAGTTCAAGCTAATCCTGATAGCTTCATGATGTTAGCTTTTACAAGTTCTGATGATTCATCTGCACAACAAGGTGGTGATTTAGGATACTTTGGGCCAAACCAAATGGTAAAACCTTTCAATGATTTTGTATTCAGCAACGGAATTGGTAAAGTTGGTTTAGTAGAAACTCCTTTCGGATTTCACATTATCAAAATTACAGACAAACAAGACGGAATTCGTTTAGCTACAATTGCTCAAAAAATCGAGCCATCTGAAGCTACTTCTGATAAAGTATTTACGTTAGCAACTAAATTTGAAATGGATGCTTGCTAATAAAGATTTCAATGCTTGCGACTAAAGAATTAGGTTTAAAAGTTGCTCAGCCAGTTAATGCAAAAGCTATGGATGAAGCGTTTGGACCATTAGGTAACCAACGTAACATTGTAAGATGGGCTTTTGATAAAGAAACTGATAAAGGAGACGTAAAACGTTTTGAAATTGCAAACATCGGACACGTTATTGCACAATATAAAGGCGAAAACAAATCTGGTCTAGTTTCTGTTGATATGGCAAGACCTTATGTTGAGCCAATCTTGAAAAACAAGAAAAAAGCAGAATTATTAAAAGCTAAAATGCAAGGTTCAAGCATTGAGGCTATTGCTAAAGCTGCAGGAGTTGCAGTTCAGCAAGCTACAGACGTAACTCTAGATAACCCAGTTCTTCCAGGTGGAGTTGGACAAGAGCCACAAGTTGTAGGTAATGCTTTTGCTTTGACTGCAAACAAAATCTCTGCTCCAATTGAAGGAAATACAGGTGTTTATGTTGTTAAAAACATCAAAACTGTAAAAGCTCCTGCAATTGCTAATCACGCTGCTTACGTAGAGAAAGTAAAAGCTCAAAGCGCTAATGATGCAAGTAGAGTATTGCCAGCTTTGAAAAACAATGCTAAAATTGAAGATAACAGATTACAATTTAATTACTAATTAAAAAGTAATTTCATCTTATAAAAACCCGAAACATCTCAGATGTTTCGGGTTTTTTTTTTTGTGAAAATGAACAATTTTACTTTGTGTTAATTTTCTTAAAGTTATATAGGGATTATCGAAATTTAATTTAAAAAACTTGTGATTTTCAATTTATTACAGTTTATTTGCTCGAATTTTTATTTTAACATATTTTTGGCTTTTGCTGGAAAATGAGAGAAGAAAAAAATCAAAACCCAAAGCAATATCCTTAATAACTAATTATTTAATGTTTTTTACTTTTAAATTTTTTCGAAAAAAGCCGAGAGTATATACCAAAATAGAAAGTCATATTTATGGTATCATCACGGAGCTTTTAAAAGTGAGCGAGCACCGACATCAATGTTGATGAGTTGGGAGGGAAATATTATTTGAGTAACGAAGAACAACATTTTAAAGTTACAATTTTGAGTAACGATTATGTGATTAGACTAACGAACACACATGACTCTGTTGCTGAAAAGTACGATAAGGTTTTTGTAGAAGACGTTTTAAGAGCTGTAAAAGAAGAGAAGCACCGCCGAATGGAAGTTGTTTATGATTCTATTACAAATAGCATCGAAAAAATGGCAGAGCGATTGCATAATAGACTTATTGAGTCAAATGAGCAAGACAGCAAATCTATTCGTCGTCTCGAAACACAATCAGATGAAAATAAGCAGGTGAGTTATTAATTACGTTCTTAGTTATAATCATTTCCTAAATTCCAATGATTTAAATAAAGTGTTACCAGCATTGAAAATCATATAAAAAATGAAGATAATAGATTGCAACTGAATTATTAATAAACAGTAATCAATAGTATAAAAACCGAAATATTCAACCGAGTATTTCGGTTTTTTTGTGCTTGCAATGATTGAAATTTTTTGTAATAAATACTTGTTGTTTTCATAACTATTTTGATTTAATAGAAATATAATTAAAGAAAAGTTTGTAACATTCAAATTATTACAGTTAATTTGTGAGATTTTTAATACGAAAACTTAGGTTTTTGTAAAAAAGATAGGTGAATATATTAATAATCAAGATACTTAATGTTTTATATGTTTAGTTTTTTAAAAAGAAAACCTAAGGTATATTCTAAAATAGAAAATCACATTTTTGGAATAATTACGGAGCTTTTAAAAGTTGGCAGTACTGATATCAATGTTGATGAGTTGGGTGGCAAGTATTATTTAAGTAATGAGGAGCAACATTTTAAAGTTACCATATTAAGTAACGATTATGTAATTAGACTTACCAATACCCGCGATTCAGTTGCAGAAAAATACGACAGGTATTTTGTAGAAGATGTATTAAGGATAGTGAAAGAAGAAAAACACCGACGTATGGAGCTAATATATGTTTCTATTACGAACAGCATTGAAAAAATGGCAGAGCGCCTTCATAATACCCTTATTGAATCTAATGAATTTGGAAATGAAAAAATCCGCCGTTTAGAATCGGGGCATTTAGAAAATAGAGGAGATCAGCAAAAAATAAAGTTCTAGTTTTTTTAGAATTACATAGTTAAAGTTATTTCTATAAAATCATTTCACTATAAGTAAGAATGGTGCTATATCCTTTTTTGGTGAAATATTCTTTCGGATTTTCTTTAGAAACTACCATTACAAAATCTCCGCCCCAAGCTCCTAGACTTTTAATGACTCCATTAAAATCAGGAAAAACAGCTTCTTTTATGGTTTGCATTTCTAAAACTTTGCTCAAATGAATTTCGTGTTTCTGAACTGCAGAAGCAAATTCGTTTAATGTTTTAGCGTGTAAAATAGCACTTGTGATTTTGTTGTTTTCTGCAACGCGATCGGCCAAATGACTATTTTTATGATTGTTGTATGAAAAAATAGCCGATTTACTGTTTTGTTTTTTATTCAAATAAACAAAATGAATGTGCTCTTTAAAGTCAGGATTAAACTCAACTTGTTTTACAAAATTATCTTTTATTCGGTATAAAACTGGCGTGTTGTTTTGTGCACATGCAATGTCGTAACCACTTCCGCCGAAACTATTTTTTAGTAGTGTAAAAGCATTGGTTTCTGTCCATTGCGCAATATTATTTATAAGAGTAGAAGAAGTGCCTAATCCCCAGTTTTTTGGAAAACTCAAATGTGTGCTTACTTTGTATCCTTTAGAGCTTTCAATAAATTTTGGGTTCAATGCATAAGCCGCATGAAGAATATTGATCAGCGTAGATTTTACAGTATCAATTTGCGGATCTGTGCTTTTTACAACTTCATCAAATGAAATAGTTTCTTCAAACCATAAATGCTTGTCTTGATCATAACTTTTCCATTCGATTTGATTGTTTTCTAGTTCCTCAATTACTAAATCTTGACCAAATTTTGTTGGTAACGCAAATGCATCTGCTCCATCCAAAACGAGATATTCTCCCGCAATAAAAAGTTTTCCGTTACTGTAAAATGTTTTCTTCATGCTTTATTTTTTAGCTCCGATAGTAGTGAAAATCCTTTTGCTTTTTTTTTAGAAAAGCAAAAGATTGCAACGAATAGCGGGATTGGCTCCTAAATTATTTTCTTAAATTCTCAATAAATTCTACTACAGCGCTGTGAGAAACGGCTGTTTTTTTGAAGTGTGCTTTAATTAAATGGCGCTCTTCGTCTGTAGCTTCAAATTGATTGATAATGTTGTTAAGGTGCATTTTCATATGACCTTCTTGAATTCCTGTTGTAGTTAACGAGCGTAATCGTTGCAAAATTTTGTGCTAAACCTGCAACAGCTACAATTTCCATTAATTCTGGAGCTGAAGGTTTTTCCAAAATTTCTAAACACAATTTTACTAAGGGATGTAAAGAAGTTAAACCGCCAACCGTACCAACTGCAAGCGGAATTTCAAGCCAAAAAGTAAAGATTCCGTTTTCGATTTTAGCGTGCGATAAACTAGCATATTGACCATTTCTGGCGACATAAGCATGAACAC
Organism: Flavobacterium ginsengisoli; assembly: GCF_029625315.1. NCBI lineage: Bacteria > Pseudomonadati > Bacteroidota > Flavobacteriia > Flavobacteriales > Flavobacteriaceae > Flavobacterium > Flavobacterium ginsengisoli. The sequence goes on along the minus strand of NZ_CP121110.1, from coordinate 3,078,402 downwards.
CAGCTTCTACGGCTCTAAAATCGTTTCCTGTTGCCAGAATAACGGCATCAACACCATTCATGATGCCTTTGTTATGAGTCACCGCTCTAAAAGGTTCTACTTCTGCAATTTGAACGGCTTGAACAAAACGTTCTGCAAATTCTTGAGGATTGGTAATGTGTTTTTCTGTTAATTCTTTGATAGCACAAGAAACTTCGGCTCTAACAAGGCAATGCGGAACGTAGTTAGAAAGAATGCTCATGATGACTTCTAGGTTTTCACCATTTTGGCATAAGTCAGAATTTTGAGCTTCTTCTTTTAAAGTGGTAGCAAATTGCTCTAAACAAGAGTTTATAAAATTGGCTCCCATGCTGTCTTTGGTTTCAAAAGTAGCATGAAGCTGGTAGTAGTTTTCTAATAAGCTTCTTTTGTCTTTTAGTTTAATATCTAAAATTCCACCGCCACGCTGTTGCATATTTTTGGTAATGCTTTGCGTTTCAGAAAAGAATTTAGGTTTTATTTGATCAAAAAACTGAGTTAATTTTTCCGCATCTCCATTATAAGTAAAATGGACTTGACCAATTTTTTCTGTGTTGATAATCGTAGCTTTAAACCCGCCTCTAGTTGACCAGTATTTTGCTCGCTTTTGAAGCTGCTGCAACTACAGAACTTTCTTCGATAGCCATCGGAATTGTTTTGTACTTTCCGTTGATCAAAAAGTTAGGAGCAACTCCAAGTGGTATATAAAGGTTTGTAATGGTGTTTTCGATAAATTCGTCATGAAGTTGCTGAAGCTTTTCGTCTGAATTCCAGTAATTTCTTATAATATTTTGTGCCTCTTCAGGATTCGAAAAATATTCATTTGCAATCCAGTTAATTTTTTCTTTTTTGGATAATTTAGAAAATCCGGCAACAGCGTTGTTCATTCTCAATGTATTAAATAATATTGTTGCGACAGAAGATACTATTTTAAGAGTTTTGATTGCAATCTATTTCAGACATGAAAGTACGCAATCGTTATTTTTTTTAACATTTAACACTTAAAATGTGTATTATGTTTATTTTTTTACTAAAATTGGGCTCTTTTTATATTTAAAATAATTCTAATGAATACAAGTAAATTTACTGCAGTACTTTTATTTTTGACTGCGGTTGTTTTTGGGCGACAAAAAATAACTGTCGAAAATGTTTTTAGCGGAACTTTCCGGCCAAAGGGATGGATGAGTCGCAATCGCTAAAAAATACTAATCAATATACTGTTTTAAATGTTGATATGGCGAGCAGAAGTATGCAGATTGATTTATACGATTTTGCAACGCTGAAAAAAGTATCGAATCTTATTGATACAAAAAACTACAAAGAACTTGCCGACGGAATTGACAGCTATACTTTTGATGCCTCTGAAAAAAAGATCTTAATTGCTTGTAATTCATCTAAAATTTTCCGTCACTCTTTTACTGCTGATTATTTTCTTTATGATATCGCGACTAAATCTCTAACTAAACTTGTTGATTTTCAAATTCAAGAGCCAACATTCTCACCTGACGGAACCAAAATTGCTTACGCTAAAGAAAACAACTTATATATATATGATGTTGCTTCAAAAAAATCTACTGCTGTAACAACAGACGGAAAGAAAAAATGCTGTCATTAATGGTATTACTGACTGGGTTTACGAAGAAGAATTTGCATTTGTTCGTGCATTTGATTGGAGTAAAGACAGTAAAAAACTAGCTTATATTCGTTTTGATGAAAGTCAAGTTCCAGAATACTCAATGTCAATTTTTCACAAGGATTTATATCCAAAAATCGAAACTTTTAAATATCCTAAAGCTGGAGAAAAAAACTCTGTAGTTTCATTACATATATATGATGTCGCTGGAAATACTTCAAAGAAAGTAGATTTAGGAAATTACAATGATTTCTACATTGCAAGAATGCAGTGGACAAATGATGCAAATGTGCTTTCTGCGCAAGTTTTAAACCGTCACCAAGATAATTTAGATTTATTGTTTATAGACGGCAATACAGCTGCTCCAAAAGTAGTTTTAAATGAAAAAGATAAAGCTTACGTAGATATTACAGATAATTTAACTTTCTTAAAAGACAATAGTTTTATCTGGACTAGCGAAAAGGACGGTTTTAATCATATTTATGTGTATGATAAAAACGGAAAACTTAAAAATCAAGTTACAAAAGGAAACTGGGAAGTGGTTTCATACTATGGTTTCGACGAGAAAACAAAAACTATTTTCTACCAATCTACAGAAAATGGTTCAATTAACAGAGATCTTTACAGAATTGGTTTAGATGGAAAAAACAAAGTGCGTTTGTCTTCTAAAGTAGGAACAAGTAAAGCGACTTTTAGTCCAAATTTCCAATACTTTATTAATACTTTTTCAAGTAATACACAGCCTACAACTTATACTCTTAACGAGGCTAAAACAGGAAAAGAAATTCAGGTTATCGAAAACAATCAAGCTCTTGCTGATAAATTAAAAGCGTATGATCTTCCTTCAAAAGAATATTTTGTTTTAAAAACGGCAAAAGGAAACGAATTGAATGCTTGGATTTTAAAACCAAAAGATTTTGATCCTTCAAAAAAATATCCTGTTTTCATGTTCCAATATTCTGGTCCAGGATCTCAGCAGGTAAATAATCAATGGAACAATTCTAATGATTATTGGTTTCTTTCATTAACGCAACAAGGTTATATCGTTGCTTGTGTTGACGGAAGAGGTACAGGTTATAAAGGAGCTGATTTCAAAAAAGTGACTCAAAAGGAATTAGGAAAATATGAAGTTGAAGATCAAATTGATGCGGCAAAAGTAATTGGTGCTTATCCGTATGTGGATGCTTCAAGAATTGGAATTTTCGGATGGAGTTATGGTGGATTTATGGCATCTAACTGTATTTTCCAAGGAAATGATGTGTTTAAAATGGCAATTGCAGTTGCTCCAGTTACAAACTGGCGTTTTTATGATAGCGTTTACACAGAAAGATACATGCAGACTCCACAGGAAAATGCAAGCGGATACGATCAAAACTCTCCAATTAATCACGTTAGTAAATTGAAAGGGAAGTTCTTGTTGATTCATGGTTCTGGAGATGACAATGTTCATGTTCAAAATACGATGCAAATGATGGAAGCTTTAATTCAGGCAAATAAACAATTTGATTCTCAAATTTATCCAGATAAAGACCACGGTATTTATGGTGGAAACACTAGAATTCAGCTTTACACAAAAATGACCAATTTCATCAAAGAAAATCTATAATCTAAATATATAACCTAATTAAAATAGTGAATAATATGGGAGAAACACAAGTAAAAACTGCGCATCCAAAAGGGCTTTGGGTATTGTTTGGAACGGAGATGTGGGAGCGATTCAATTTTTATGGAATGCGAGCTTTATTGACTTTATTTCTTGTAAATTCATTATTGATGAAGGAAGAAGAAGCATCTTTAATTTACGGAGGTTTCCTTGGACTTTGTTATTTAACGCCAATGCTAGGTGGTTTTGTTGCCGATCGTTATTTAGGGAACAGAAACTGTATCTTATTAGGAGGGTTATTGATGGCGATTGGTCAAATGCTTTTGTTTACTAGTGGAAGCATTTTTGAGTCTAATTTAGACTTAGCAAAAATCGTTATGTATTCTGCATTAGGTGTAATTGTTTTTGGTAACGGATTCTTTAAGCCAAACATTTCTAGTATGGTTGGAAGTTTGTATCCAAAACAAGAAAAAACAAAATTAGATAGTGCATTTACTATTTTCTATATGGGTATTAACATCGGAGCTTTTTTAGGCCAGTCAATCTGTCCTTTATTGGGAGATGTTAAAGATGCAGGCGGAATTAGAGATATTCATGCTTTTAGATGGGGATTCATGGCGGCTTCTGTTGCAATGTTATTAGGAACAATTTTATTTTACTTCTTAAAGAATAAATATGTAGTTTCTCCAGAAGGAAAGCCATTAGGAGGACTTCCTTCTAAAAATGATGCTTCAGATTTTGAAGAAGGAGAAGCGCAAACAGCAAACTTTTCTACAAAAGCTTTAATAGGAGCAGGAATTGCTTTTATCGCTTTAGGATTCTTTTTTCATTATGTTGTAGGTCAGAATTTGATTTATACTCTGATTTATTCAAGTGGTTTGGCATTAGCAGGATTAATTATTTCTGATACTTCTTTAACTAAGATTGAAAGAGATAGAATTATTGTAATTTATATCGTTTCGTTTTTTATTATTTTCTTTTGGGCAAGCATTTGAACAAGCGGGTTCATCTTTGACTTTCATTGCTGATAACCAAACAGACAGACATTTCTTTGGCTGGGCAATGCCGCCATCGATGGTTCAAATTTTTAACGGAATGTTTGTGGTGTTTTTAGCAGTTCCATTTAGTATTCTTTGGGATACTTTAAGAGCTAAAGGCAAAGAACCGATTTCTCCAGTAAAACTTGCCGCAGGATTAGTAATAATTTCTATGAGTTTCTTAATGATCGCCACGCAGGTTTCTTACATCGGAACTTCTGGGCTTTTATTAGTAAAATGGCTTATCTTGTTATATTTCTTAAACACATGTGCAGAATTATGCTTATCTCCAATTGGTTTGTCATTGGTAGGTAAATTATCTCCAAAACGTTTTGCTTCATTATTATATGGGGTATTCTTTTTATCAAATGCATCTGGATATGCATTAGGAGGAACTTTAGGTTCTATTTTGCCTGCAACAGGTGATAAATTTGCAAAAGCAAAAGAATTAGGGATTGATTTACAAGCGGTTTTAGATAAAAAAATAACGCTTTCAGCAGATCAAATAGCTTTATTGGATCATCATCAAATTAGTGCTCAAAATCCGATTTTTGCGGGATTTGAGATCCATAACTTATATGAGTTCTTTATGGTTTTTGTTGTTTTGACGGGTATTGCCGCAATTTTATTATTTGCTTTAACGCCACTATTGAAGAAATTAATGCACGGTGTTAGATAAAATGGAAAACAATATTACTTTAGAAGAAATTCAAAATTTTAAAGGCAAGTACCCAAAACAGTTGTGGTACTTGTTTTTGGTTGAAATGTGGGAACGTTTTTGTTTTTACGGAATGAGAGGGGTTTTAGCTTTTTTTATGGTAGACCAGCTAGGTTTAGTAGAAGGAAAAGCAAATCTTCAATATGGGGCGATTCAGGCTTTTGTTTACGCTTTTACATTTATTGGAGGTATTTTTGCAGATAAAATATTAGGATTTAAGAAATCACTACTTTTTGGAGGAATCGTTATGATTCTTGGGAATTTGCTTATTGTCGCTTCGCCACATGATTTCTTTTACTACGGAATAACACTTTCTATCATCGGAACAGGTTTCTTTAAACCAAACGTTTCTTCGATGGTAGGTGAGTTGTATCATGAAAGTGACGGTCGTCGAGATGCTGGTTATGGATTGTTTTATGCAGGAATTAATATTGGAGGAATGCTTGGTGGTGCAATTCCTATTTATTTAGGAAAGAACTATTCTTGGAGTCTTTGCTTTCTTTCTGCAAGAATTGTTATGGTAATTGGAGTTATTACTTTTCTTTTAACGAAAAAACATTTAGCGCCAATTGGAAATTCTCCATTAGAAAATCAAGCGCCCAAAAAACGTAATCTTTATGAAATAGCGGTTTATGTTGGTTCTTTTGTTGTAATACCATTAGTTTATATAATGGTTATCAATTCTGATTTTACAGAGTATTTTATGTATACTATGGGAATTGTGGCATTAGGGTACTTTGCATATGAATTGATAATGCTAAAGGATGGAAAACAGCAGCTGAAAACTTTTAGTCGCATTTGTATTCATTTTTGGGTACTTTATGTTTATGGCAATTTCGGAGCAATCTGGTGGATCATTGTCTTTGTTTGCAAAAGATAATTTATCTAACAAGTTATTGTTTTTTAACATTGATCCAAACGTAGTAAATAATAGTATCAACTCATTGTATGTTGTTATTTTTAGTCCGTTGGTAGGATTGTTATGGATATTTATGGCTAAGCGAAAAATTGAACCTAATACGGTTATTAAGTTTGGTTTGTCTTTTGTTTTACTTGCCGCAGGTTTCTTTATTTTTTACAGCGCCAGGTTTTTTGTAAATGCAGATGGATTAAGTTCTCTAGATGTTTTTGCTTTAGGATATCTTGTATATACTCTTGGAGAATTGTGTATTGGTCCGATCGGAATGTCGGTAATTACAAAATTATCTCCTAAAAGATTGTTCGGAATGATGATGGGGCTTTGGTTCTTGTCGAGTGCATTTGGCCAGTTTGCAGCTGGAAAATTAGGAGCTGAAATATCTAATGCTAATACAGGAACTACATTAATGACTAAGCTTATCGCTTATACAGATGGATACTATCAGTTAGCATTATATTCTTTAATTGCAGGAATCGTTTTAATTGTAGTTACGCCACTAATCAGAAGATTAATGCAAGAAGTTAAATAATTATATTGTAACAACTTTTTGTATAAATTTGTGTAAAATTTCTCACTATGAAAAAAATACTACTTATTGCTTTGTTTTTAATTGGAGCCGCAAATCTTCAGGCGCAAGAATTAAAATGGTATACAGATGTTAGAGAGGCAATTACTATAAGTAACAAAGAGCAAAAACCTATGCTAATGTTCTTTACAGGAAGTGATTGGTGTGGTTGGTGTATTCGTTTGCAAAATGAAGTTTTAAAGACTGCAGAGTTTAAGAAATGGGCAGCAGATAATGTAGTTTTAGTTGAATTAGATTATCCTAGATCTGTTGCGCAGACTCCAGAGCTTAAAAGTCAGAACAATGAATTACAACAAGCTTTTGGTATTCAGGGTTTTCCAACTGTTTTCTTTACAAGTGCGGAAACAAAGGATGGAAGAGTTAATTTTAAAGGTCTTGGTAAGACAGGATATGTTGCTGGTGGACCATCTGCTTGGTTAACTGTTGCAGAAGGAATAGTACACCCTAAGAAATCATAAATTAGATTTAAAAATATTGAAAAGTCCCTTACACTGTAAGGGACTTTTTTTTGTTTAGTAGGAAAAACTCTTTGTAAAATTGTCTCTAATTGAGTATTTGGTATTTTATTATATTTAAAAAAACATATAATGTATTTTTTATGCTAATAAAAATTGGAAAATTAAAATATAATGTTAATTTCGTCTTGCTAATCTAACCAAAACCAATTTATATGATTAAAAAACTACTTATCCTACTGTTTTTTTTAGGCTCATTTATGACGCAGGCGCAAAATTTAGCATGGAGAACAAACATGACAGATGCTATTGCGATAAGTAATGACCAGAAAAAACCAATGTTGATTTTATTCACTGCCTCAGGTGTACCAGAAAATCTCCAAAATGAAATCTTTAAAACGCCTGATTTTGCTGTTTGGTCACGTGATAACGTGGTCTTAGTAAAATTAGATTTGTCTGATATGAATGCTTCAGATAGCGATCGCGAACAGAATGTGAAATTAAAAAATGCATTTGGAGTTCAAGATCTTCCAGAAGTATGCTTTGCAATAGCATCGGTAAGAAAAAACAAAACGACATTTAGTGCTTTAGGAAAAATAGCCTACAAACCTGGAGGAGCGAAAGCTTGGATTGCAGAATCAAATGCAATTTTACATCCATCAGAATAGTAAACGATTTCATTCGACTTTTATTTTAATTTTTTTTAGTCCCCTTTCTGTTTTTCAGAGGGGGATTTTTTTGTTCTAAAAAATACATCGATAATTTGATTATTTTTATTTGTGTTTATTTCACATTTATTAAAAAATAGCCTATTTATTATCAATTTGATTTTAATGCTTATAAGTTGGTTTTTAATTTATTAAAATCGTTATCGGATTCTGTTTTTGTATTATTTTAGATTTATTAACATAACCAAAACCAAAATTATATGCCGAAAAAATTACTTATTCTACTATTTTTTTTAAGTCCATTTTATATGAATTCTCAAAATATAATATGGAAAACAGATATTAATGATGCTGTAACTGTGAGCGCAGAAAAGAGAAAACCATTGCTGATTTTTTTTACTAGCCAAGGTGTAAATCCTCAGTTGCAAAATGAAATTTTTTCTACTCGTGATTTCGAAGAATGGTCGCGTAAAAATGTTATTCTTGTCAAGCTTGATATTTCTGATTCTTCAATTTCAGATGCTGCTAGAGAGCAGATTTTACGATTAAAAAATGCTTTTGGTATAGAAGATATTCCGCAAGTGTGTTTTTCAGAAGTAACTAGCAGGAAAGGAAAAACCAATTTTAATAAATTAGGACTTATCGGTTATAATGCTTCAGGTGTTAAATCGTGGATCTCCGAATCGAATTTAATTTTAAATCCAGAATAAATCATAATCTATAGTATCCCTTTTCTTTTGTTGAATGAAAAGGGATATTTTTTTTGAGACAGCTATTTTTCCAATATTTCTGAATAGAGTTCGAATTTGATCCATCAGCAATAACAATTTTCGGATGAAGAATTTGCAACAATCGATCTAAGTTTACTTTTGAAGTCTGAGTAAGGATTAAAATATCTGGTTTAATTTTTTCCGAATAAGTTTTAGTGCTGTCAATTATAAGGATCTTGTTCTTTTTAAAATAGAGTATATTTTTAATCTCTTTGGTTGTAGGCAATGAAATTGAATTTCCTACGAGATACGAATTTATGTTTCTGTTGTTCTCACTAAGAGTATCTCTTGTGAAAAGCAAAAGGTTTCTTCCTAAACGCTCAGAAATTAGGGTGTTATTTTTTTCATTATAAACAATTAATTCTTCTTCATTTTCCGTTTCTATTTTGGTGAAAATAAAAGCAAGCTGGATAGTAATAATTGAGACGAATACAAATAGCAATTTATTAAAACTTGGTTTTTTAATCCAGACGATTGTGCCAATTATAAAGAATGAAAATGCCCATAAGTGATACAGATTAAAACTGATGTTTTGAATGACAAAAGAATCAACAGAGGCAACAGCATGAATCATGAGATTTAAAAGGTAAATACTTTTTTCAAAAATGATTGTAATAAATAATGGTGGACTGGTAAAAATAGCTATAATCATAACCACAATTCCTGCTATCATGATGAAGGATAAAACTGGAAGGATTATGATGTTGGTAACAAAAAACAATCCAGGAAATTGATGAAAATAGTAAAGGCATAAAGGCAATGTGCCAATTTGTCTCGCAAAAGAAACCGTTAAGGCTTCCCAAATGTAAATTGTTAGTTTATTTTTCGGGTTATAAATATTCTTTAAAATAGGCTGTAGCCAAAGAATGAAAAAAAGCGCGATATAGCTTAACTGAAAACCAACATCAAATAAGAAATACGGTTCAAAAAGTAATATCAGTAAGATTGAAACCAATAAAGTATGATAGATATTGCCATTTCGACGTAAATGATTTCCAATTGCAAGAAAGGAAAACATGACTACAGATCGCAAAACGGAAGGCGATAAACCAGAAATAACAGCAAAACCGGCTAAGGAAATTAGAATACAAGCTAGTTTAAAAAATGAACCTTTTTTTGTGTTTGGAATTGGTTTCAGTATAAAAGTGATAAAAAGCATTATAAAGCCCACATGAAGCCCTGAAACAGATAAAACATGGGTAGCTCCAGAATATTGATAATCTTGAATTATACCTTGTGAAATCTCTTGCTGTTGGCCTAAAATTAATGCCAAAGCAACATTCATTTCGGCTTGATTGAAATTTGATTTTTCTAGATTGGAGATTATTCTAGAATGAAGTTTGGCGCAATAATACCAAATGTCTTTTTGAATGGCTTTATTAACTAGAATTTCTTTTTTCTGGCAATAAACCTGCGCATAGATTTGTTTGTCGGCCAAATATCTGCTGTAATCAAATTGATTGGGATTTTTGCTTGGTTTGTTTTGCTGTAAAATTGTTTGAATTTTAATGCTGTTTCCTATAATCAAATGATTCTTGCTACTGTCTTTCTGGACATTTACAATTACTTTTCCCGAATAAGGTTTTCCTGAGATTGTTTTTATTAAACCAATGTACCGATCACTATAATCGTTGCTTTTTAATTTCTCTCTAAGAATTAAAGTAGTAGATTGTTTGCTTTTAAAAACAGATTTGCAATGAGTGTAATTGTCTTTTTGAAGATTTTCAGTGTGACTAATAAGGGTAAAAGTTCCGATGAAAAAGGCTAAACCACAACTGAGAATACCAAATAGAGAGGATTTTTTATTCCGTTTTAAGGTCCAAAAGAAAACAACAAAGAATGCAATAAAACTCAGCGAAAGCGGAAAAGCAATTATCGATATTGAAAAATGTAGATAATACGAGGCAATTATGCCAAGTATAAAGGCTATTGTAATTTTTACTAACGGAAATTCTAATACTTTCATGATTTAAAAGTATTAAATATTTGTAAGAAAAATAATAAAAAAATGAATTTTTATGGAAGGACCCTATTTACCTGTTCAAAAGAGTTTTTGTAATAAGCTTCTTTAGTAGAAGAAATAATCACACCCTTAGAAGTAGAGGAATGAACAAATTTAATTTCGTCAGAATTAACTTCCGTGATTAATCCGACGTGATTTATTTGTCTGCTTTTGTTGGTTTTAAAGAAAATTAAATCGCCTTTTTTTGCATCATTTAGCGGAATGATTTTTCCAATTTTTGCTTGATCATAAGAACTTCTTGGAAGTTGGATGTTTTCACTTTCAAAAGTAGTGTAAACAAGTCCAGAACAATCAAAACCGCTTTTTGTAGTTCCTCCTGCTTTATAGCGAACACCAATATTATCAGTTGCTTTTTCGATTAAAGTATTAACCAAAGCTTTGTTTTCTTTTTTTGATTCGCTTTTTGTGCCACTTTTTGATACCGCTGTCGAAGTCGATTTACAAGAAGTAAAAGCAATTGCTAAAAGGAGGAAAATTACAATTCTTTTCAAAATCAGTTACTTATTTTGTTTTAAATCGGCAACAATGAGTTTCGCTGTATTTTTACTCGCTCCAACTCCGCCTAATTTTTGTTCTAATATATCGTAATTATGTAGCACTTTATTGCGATAATCAGGTTCTAATAATTTTTGAAGTTCTTCTTTAATTCGTTTTTTATTGCAGTCTCCTTGAATTAATTCGGTTACAACTTCTTGATCCATAATTAAATTGACAAGAGAAATATATTTTAAAGTGATAATACGTTTTGCAATCTGGTACGAAACTTCGCTTCCTTTATAGCAAACTACTTCTGGAACTTTAAAAAGAGCCGTTTCAAGAGTTGCAGTTCCAGAAGTTACTAGAGCTGCGGTTGAAGAACGAAGTAAATCGTAGGTTCTGTTCGAAACAAATGCGATGTTTTTGTTTTTTAGAAACTGCTGATAAAATTCATATTCCTGACTTGGAGCGCCAGCAATTACAAATTCGTAATCCTGAAAATCATCAACAACACTCAGCATTACGCTCAACATTTTGGTGATTTCCTGCTTACGGCTTCCTGGTAGAACGGCAATAATTGGTTTTTCGCCTAAATTATTTTCTTTTCTAAATAAAGCTTCATCAAAAGCTGGTTGATTCTGAATGGCATCAATAAGCGGATGTCCAACAAAATCTACCGGAAAATGATGTTTGTCTTCGTAAAAGCTTTTTTCAAAAGGCAAAATCACAAACATCTTATCGACATCTTGTTTGATGGCTTTAATTCTGTTTTCTTTCCAAGCCCAAATTTGAGGAGAAATATAATAATGCGTTTTATAGCCTAATTCTTTTGCCCATTTTGCAATTCGCATATTAAAACCAGGATAATCAATAAAAATAATAACATCTGGCTGAAACTCCAAGATATCTTTTTTACAGATTTTGATATTGTTTAATATGGTTTTTAAATTGAAAACCACTTCAATAAAACCCATAAAAGCCAAATCGCGATAGTGTTTTACTAGAGTTCCGCCTACTTTTTGCATTAAATCTCCGCCCCAAAATCTAATTTCTGCTTCAGGATCTTCAACATATAATGCTTTCATTAAATTAGAACCATGTAAATCTCCAGAGGCTTCTCCTGCAATTATGTAATACTTCATGTTGGTTTTTTTGTAAATGTGCTAAAGTTGTAAATCCGCAATAGCGGTAACAAAGCAAAGATAAGATTTAAATAACTAATGTCGAAATAGCCAGCGCAATCACGGCTAAAATTACACCTCGAGCCATATATTCTTTATTTCTTTTTAGCAGAATAGCAAATACGGCAAGATCTAAAAGTGTTCCAAGAGTGATTATTTTTCCAAGATATCCATGTTCTCTAATGATCTCAATTCCTGACGAAATATCAAATATTGTAAAAAAAGTAATAAACAAATAGCTTCCCAAAAGAGCCGTAAAAATTCCGATCAAAAAACCGATTAGCACTTCTTTAGTCATTTAATTTCCAAGTGTTAAGTTGCTGAATAGAATGATGTGCAGTCAAATCAAATTGTACTGGAACAACAGAGATATATCCGTTTGCCAAAGCCCATTCGTCTGTGTCTTCTCCTTTATCTTCGTTTACAAATTTTCCGGCAAGCCAGTAATAATCTTTTCCAAAAGGAGTTTGTCTTTTATCAAATTTTTGCGCGTAGTAGGCTTTCGCTTGACGACAAACTTTTATTCCTTTAATTTCAGATTCTTTTAGTTTCGGAAAATTGACATTTAAAACCACCCCTGGAGGAAGTTTATTGGCCAGAGTTTCTAAAGTAATTTTTTTCACAAAAGATTTGATTGGTTCAAAATCGGCATTCCAATCAAAATCTAAAAGAGAAAAACCAATTGCCTGAATGCCTTCAATTCCTGCTTCTACAGCAGCGCTCATAGTTCCAGAATAAATGACATTTATAGAAGAGTTTGATCCGTGATTTATTCCCGAGACACATAAGTCAGGTTTACGTTTCAAGATTTCGTTTACTGCCAATTTTACACAATCTACAGGAGTTCCAGAACAGCTGTATTCTGCAATTGTGTCATCGTCTTTTGAAATTTTATCTATAAACAAAGTATTGTTGACTGTGATGGCGTGTCCCATTGCACTTTGAGGTTTGTCTGGCGCAACAACAATAACGTCTCCGATTGTTTCCATGACGCTAATTAAGGCTCTAATTCCAGGAGCTAAAATACCATCGTCGTTAGTTACCAATATAAGTGGTTTCTCAGCTTTCATTTAATAAATATTATGTGTAGTTTTAACAATTGTAAGATTTTAAAAACAAAATTAATCACAATTATTTGTGAGAAGTCACAAATAGTGCAAAATTTGTCAACTAAGGTAAAGAACTTTTTTACGAATTAAACATTTTTATATCTTTAACAAAAAATTATCGAAGCGTTAGCTCTCGTGGCATAGTTTTTAACGTAACTTAGATAAAAAAATTGATGAATGCTATTATAAAGTTTATGAAAAGAAATTATAAGATACTCATAGCCGTATTGTGCTTATCGCTTACATTGTTTGCATTTAAGATGAATGCCGATAGGACAATCGACCCAGATCCGAACAGAGACAAGACACTTTTAGAATTACTAGCATTTGTTATTGAAAAAGGACATTATAGCCCAGCAGAAATAAATGACGAATTTTCTAAAGGTATTTTCAAGGATTATATTGATGCTTTAGACCCTTCAAAAGATTTTTCCTTCAGTCTGATATTGACGAATTCAAACAGTATGAATTAATGTTGGATGATCAGTTTTTGAATAAAGATATTACGTTTTTCAACCTTACTTATACAAGGTTAATGAAGCGTATGGAAGAAAGTAAAAAACGTTATAAAACGATTTTAAGTCAGCCATTTAACTATAATGTAGATGAGAATTTTGATGCGGATTATGAAAAAATGCCGTATGCAAAAAACTTAACAGAGATTAATGAAAGATGGAGAAAACAGATTAAATTATCGACTCTTTCTTCTTTAGTAACAAAACAAAAAATTGAAGAAGAGAAGAAGAAAAAAGATCCTGCTTACAAAGAGAAATCTTTTGAAACTTTAGAAAAAGAAACTCGCGAAAGCTCTTTAAAATCTCTAGATGATAATTTTAGTGTAATTAAAGATTTGAATAGAGACTACTGGTTTTCTGTGTATTTGAACTCTATCATGGCTCGTTTTGATCCGCACACAAGCTATTTTGCACCAGAAGAAAAAGATCGTTTTGATGTAAATATTAGTGGAAAATTAGAAGGTATTGGAGCTCGTTTGACCAAGAAAAATGATTTTACTCAAATTGATGAATTAATTTCTGGAGGTCCAGCTTGGAAAGGAAAACAACTTGAAGCAGGAGATTTAATCTTGAAAGTTGCTCAAGGAAATGAGGAGCCTGTAGATGTTGTTGGAATGCGTTTGGATGATGTTGTAAAGAAAATTAAAGGGCATAAAGGAACTGAAGTAAAACTTACGGTTAAAAAAGTTGATGGTTCGATCAAAGTGATTTCTATCATTCGTGATGTTGTTGAAATTGAAGAAACGTATGCGAAGTCTAGTGTTGTTGAGAAAAACGGTTTAAAATATGGAGTAATTTATCTTCCTAAGTTTTATATTGATTTTGAAAACAAAGACGGACGTGATGCAGGAAAAGATATTGCTAAAGAAGTAGAGAGACTAAAAAAAGAAAACATCAATGGTATTGTATTAGACGTTCGTGATGATGGTGGAGGATCTCTTTCTACTGTGGTTGATATCGCAGGTTTATTTATTGAAGAAGGACCAATTGTTCAAGTAAAATCTGCAGGTAAAAAGAAAGAAGTTCTATACGATAAAGATAAAAAAATCGAGTGGGATGGACCACTTGTTATCATGGTAAACAGTTTTTCTGCTTCTGCATCTGAAATTTTAGCAACTGCAATTCAGGATTACAAACGTGGTGTAATTATCGGAAGTAAACAAACATACGGTAAAGGAACGGTTCAAAATGTATTAGATTTAAATCAGTTTGTGCGTAATGCAAATTATGGAGATCTTGGTGCATTGAAAATTACCGGACAGAAGTTTTACAGAATAAATGGAGGATCTACTCAGCTTGAAGGAGTTCATAGTGATGTCGTAATGCCGGATCGTTATGCTTACTTAAAAATGGGCGAGAGAGATATTGACAATGCAATGCCTTGGGATAAAATTGATCCAGCAGATTATAGCACATGGAATTCTAATGAGAATTTTGCTAAAGCTATCAATAACAGTAAAAACAGAATTGCTCAAAATCCTCAGTTTAAATTAATTGATGATAATGCAAAATGGATTGATGTTAAAAACAAAGAAAATGTTTACAGCTTAAATATTAAGAGTTTTAAAGAAACTCAAGAGCAAGTTGAAAACGAAGGAAAAAAATACAAACCAATTTCTGATTACAAAAACGATTTGATCTTTAAATCGCTTCCGTACGAAGAAGATGAAATGAAAGCTGATGCATCTTTAAAAGAGAAAAGAGATGCATGGCATCAAGCTTTATCTAAAGATGTTTATGTAGAAGAAGCATTAAATGTACTAGATGATTTGCAGACAAAAGGTTTGGTGAAAAATACAGTTAATCCTAAAATGAAAAAGGATAAACTAGTGAAGTCTTAAGTTCGAGAAGAATTTAATTTGTTAAAAAACGCTCTGTAAATTTTGAATTTATGGAGCGTTTTTTTTGTACGTTTATCGCTTAATATTTTTATTTATGAAAAAGTTGCTTTATGTGTTTTTAATGAGTTTCGTGCTGTTGTCATGCAAGAAGGAGAATGTAGAGAAAGAAAATATAAGAGAAGAAAACGAAAGTAAAGATGTGATTTCTTTTAAGGGAAATTCTACGAGCAATGATTCTTATACCGTAGCTTATTTGCCAACTTCAACAACGAAACAGATTGTAAAGCATCAATATTATACGCTTTCTTATAATGAAAAGTTTGAACAGGCAGAGTGGGTGGCTTATGAATTAAAAAAGGAATATTTAAAAAATAACGATTATAAAAGACCTTATTTTATTGAAGATCCAAAAGTAACTACGGGTTCTGCAGATTGGAGAAACTATAAAAATTCTGGTTATGATAAAGGGCATCTTTGCCCCGCTGGAGACATGGAGTTTAGTAAAGATGCTTATAATGATACTTTTTATACTTCGAATATTTCACCTCAAAAGAAAGAGTTTAATGCCGGAATTTGGAATAGAATAGAGCAAAAAACGCGCTATTGGGCAGGAAAATATAATGATATTTATGTTGTAACTGGCGGAATTCTGAAGGATTCGGATAAAAAAATAGGAATAGAGAAAGTTGCTGTTCCTGAATACTTTTATAAAATTGTTTTAGCTAAATCTGGAACAGAGCATAAGGCAATTGCTTTCTTAGTGCCAAATGAAAAAAGTGATAAATCAATTTACGATTTTGTTGTTCCAATCGAAACTTTAGAAAAAATGACTGGAATTGATTTCTTCCCAAATCTTAAGAACTTAAAAAGCAGTAAGGATTTTTAATTAAATACTGTTTATCTATAAATTAATCTAGAATAGAAATAAGAATGCCTTTTTTTAAAATGAACAAGCAATTGATTTTTGCTGGTTTAATGATTGTTTTTATCATAAACCACGGCTATAGCCAAACAATACTGAATAAACAAAATATACAAAATACCCTTAATGAAGCGTTTAATAAATTTAAAGATGTAAAAGAAGGAAAAAATGCTGATTATATTAAAGAACTAGCCAATGTTGATCCCAATATTTTTGGTATTGCGCTTGTTACTGCAGAGGGAGCCATATATACAAAAGGCGATATAACGTCAATGGTTTCAATTCAAAGCATCTCGAAAGTATTTACGATGGCAAAAGTAATTGAGCAAGAAGGATCACAGTTTTTAGAAGACAAAATAGGCGTAAATGCCACAGGATTACCATTTAATTCTATTGTTGCGATAGAAATGCATAAAGGTGATAAAATTAATCCTCTTGTAAATCCTGGAGCTATTGCAACTACGAGCCTTATTCGAGGTAATGATTCTATAGCAAAATGGAAAGAAATCCAGAAAATTCAGAGTGACTTTGCTGGAAGAGAGCTTTCTCTAAATCGTCCTGTTTATATAAGTGAAGCTGGGGATAATTTACGAAATCAAGCTATTGCACATTTGTTATTGGCTTATAACAGAATATATTTTGATCCAGTACAAGCAACAGATCTTTATACGAAACAATGTGCATTGAATGTAAATGTAAAGGATCTTGCTACAATGGCGGCCACATTGGCAAATGGAGGCGTTAATCCTGTTACAAAGAATAAGGTGGTTAGTCAGACAACTGTAATGTATACTTTACCTGTAATGGCAACTGCAGGTCTTTATGATAATTCTGGAATTTGGCTGTTTAATTCGGGACTTCCGGCAAAGAGTGGAGTTGGAGGAGGAATATTGGCTGTATGTCCTGGCAAATTTGGAATTGCTGTTATTTCGCCACCATTAGATAACTCTGGAAATAGTTTGAAAGCTCAGAAAGTTATCCAATATGTTGTAGAAAAACTTAAAGCAAATCCTTATTGGATTGAACCTGAGTAGGTTTTAGATAATAAAAAAAGTCCAAAAATTATTTTGGACTTTTTTTGCTTTTGAAAATTTAAAAAGCAGTAAGACTTTTTAAATCTGCTATGGTTTCTGTTGGGTTTTCAGCTTTAAAAACAAAGCTTCCGGCCACTAAAACATCTGCTCCAGCTTCGACTAATTGTTTTGCGTTTTTGCTGGTTACACCGCCGTCAATTTCGATTAATGTTGAAGCGTTTTTACGAGTAATAAGTGCTTTTAGCTTCTTTACTTTGTCGTAAGTGTTTTCGATAAATGATTGTCCTCCAAATCCAGGATTTACACTCATAATGCAAACTACGTCGATGTCATTAATAACGTCTTCTAATAAGTCAACATTGGTATGTGGATTCATGGCAACACCAGTCTTCATTCCTTCTGCTTTAATAGCTTGCAGTGTTCTGTGTAAGTGTGTGCAAGCTTCGTAATGTACAGTAAGCCCATTTGCTCCTAAATCGGCAAAAGTTTTTATGTAACGATCTGGATCAATAATCATTAAATGTACATCAATATACTTTTTTGCATGTTTTGAAATTGCTTCTAAAACGGGCATTCCGAAAGAGATATTCGGAACAAAAACTCCATCCATAATATCGATATGAAACCAATCAGCCTGACTGTTATTAATCATTTCTGCATCACGCTGTAAATTTCCAAAATCCGCATGACAAGAACTGAAGGAGCAATAAGTGTATTTTTCATTGTGTGTTGTTTTATTGCAAAGATAAAGTTTTTATACTGTTGATTATAATTTAACCGCAAAGCACGCTAAGAATTACGCAAAGTGCACTAAGTTTTTTGCCACAGATTAAAGGAATTAAAATGATTTTATAATCTGTGTAAATCCTTTAATCTGTGGCTATTTCTTTTTTTCTTTCTGAACTTTGCGTAATTCTTAGCGTGCTTTGCGGTAAAAAAAACTTTAAAAAATAAAAAACTCCGGTAATCAGCCGGAGTTTCAATCATCAATCAAAAAACGAACAGTCAATCAAACTGTTGTTTGCGGTACAAAGGTTTCAAGTTTCATGTTTCAAGTTACAAAAGCAACCTGAAACTTTAAACCTGAAACAAATATTGTCTTATCCTAAATATGTTTTAAGGATTTTACTTCTAGAAGTGTGCTTCAATCGACGGATTGCTTTTTCTTTAATCTGACGAACACGCTCACGAGTTAGGTCGAAAGTTTCACCAATTTCTTCAAGAGTCATTGGGTGCTGATCGCCAAGACCAAAATACAAACGAACAACATCTGCTTCTCTTGGAGTTAATGTTTCTAAAGAACGTTCGATTTCAGTACGAAGAGATTCGTGAATTAATTCTCTATCTGGATTTGGAGATTCGCCAGAACGTAATACGTCATAAAGGTTAGAATCTTCTCCTTCAACAAGAGGAGCATCCATAGATAGGTGACGTCCAGAGTTTTTCATAGACTCTTTTACGTCGTTAACAGTCATGTCAAGTTCTTTTGCAATTTCCTCAGCAGAAGGCGGACGCTCGTTAGATTGCTCTAATAAAGCATACATTTTGTTGATTTTATTGATAGAACCAATTTTATTTAATGGTAAACGTACAATACGAGATTGTTCTGCTAAAGCTTGAAGAATCGATTGACGAATCCACCATACAGCGTAAGAAATGAATTTGAAACCACGAGTCTCATCAAAACGTTGAGCCGCTTTAATTAAACCTAAGTTTCCTTCATTAATTAAGTCAGGAAGAGTTAATCCTTGGTTTTGATATTGTTTAGCCACAGATACTACGAAACGTAGGTTGGCTTTTGTTAGTTTTTCTAAAGCTCTTTGATCACCAGCCTTTATTCTTTGTGCTAATTCTACCTCTTCATCAGCGGTAATTAGGTCAACTTTTCCAATTTCTTGTAGATATTTATCTAACGATGCAGTTTCACGATTAGTTACCTGCTTGGTGATTTTAAGTTGTCTCATGTTGTTGTCTCCCTATTTTTAAAGTGTACAAATGGTTATACGTATAGAGTGTCGAAAAAGTTACAATATAATAAAAATATTTTTTATTTTTTATAAAAAAAGAAAAACCTGCCTTTAATGGGCAGGTTTTGTGAGTGTTATGTTTTTTGAAAAAACTAAATTTTAATTTACAGCAGTATTTTGAACTTCAATATTTTCTGTAACAGACACTGGAATTCCATTTTTGGTAAAACCTTCCAATCTAATTTCAAAAGTTCCAGATAAATCTGAAGTATAGAATGAAGTATCAGCATCACTGTTTAGTTGAGCATTAGGATTCCAAAGCAATTGATTTCTAAAATCTGGAATTCTATCATTATCAGAACCGCTTTCATATTTTACTTTGTTGTAAATCTTTTTAGGTTGCGGTCTCAAAACAGTTGGTTTTGCTATAAAACTTCCTGTTTGAGTATTTTTAAAATCTTTATTGAAAGTTGTAAAACTAATTAATCCGTTAAAAGATCTTGGCCCAATGTAATATCTTCCTATAATAAGCTCGACTTTGTAGACATTTTTCATGCTGTATAGCGCCAAGTCGTTTACATTTTCTAAATATTCTCCATCTACAAGAACAAGTGCAGATTCAGGAAGCTGCGGGAAAACATTCGGGTCGGTTACGTGCAAATAAAGATTATTGTCTTTCTGTTTAGAGTAAATTTCAACAACAACCTCGGTAATTGTTTCCTTTAAAGTTTTAAAACGAGTATAATCATCTAAAACATATTCTTTTGCAAGCGGATAGTAAAATGCATCTGTTGTAGGCGCTTTTTCTATATTGTCTACTTTTTTGTAGAAATATGCATTTTCAACTTGGCTAGAAACAGATCTTTCTAGCAAACTTTCTTTGAAGGTATAAGATAGGCTCGTGTTTTTTTCGAATGATAATTTAGAGTAATCTATTTCTGGACTATTGTTTACAACAAGGTTATAACCGCTTGCTTTTTCGTCTATGATCTGCAAAATGATATTTGATGTGTAATATGTTTGTCCAACATTGAAAATAAAGTTACCGTACATGTCGGTTTTTACAACTTTGAAAGCAAAAGATTTTCCAGGAATAGACAATCCAACAGAAATATTTGCAATCTTATCGGTACCATTTTTTGCTGAAATTGTTCCTGCGATAATCTCTCCTCTAAGTTCTGGTAACACTAATTTTTGATCTTGTTTTTGTGTATCCAACGCAATCGGATAAGATGGATTAGAAGCAAAACCTACCGCAGAAATTTTGTCTGAAGAAGGAATGTTGTCTAATTTTCTAACAGAAAGCGAATAATTTCCATTTTTGAAATCGGCATTAGAAGATTGAATTTTTAAATCAACCAATTCTCGATTTGTAAACGATTTTTTATTCAAATTAAGAGTTATGTTGTCGTTTTTTAAATTTTCTGAAGCATTTGATTTTGTGCTTGCTAGTTAAAACTTTTTCGGCATTAGTCTTCTCATCTGTTTTATACGGATTGATGATGTTGATGTCTAGTTGGAACAATTCTGAGATTGGTTTGTTTAGCATCCAATTGGTATATCCAACTAATTTGTAATTACCTGTTTTTACAGTTGTCGGAATAAAGTAATCTCCTTGTCCAACTCCATTTTCGAGTGCAATTTTAGTTTTAAAAACAGATTTGTGGTTGTTGTCAACAATTTCTACGTAAGCTATTTTGCTTATGTTGCTTGGCGTTTTATCAGACGATTTTAGGCAGTAAACTTTGTACAATAAAGTTTCTCCTGTAACAAATGATGTAGCATTAGAATGAACGTATACCGTTTCATCTAAAGTAATTGTTTGCTGTGCTCTGCTAAATTGTGTATTAATTAATACAAGCAATAAAAATAAATGTTTTAGTCTATCCAAAATGAAGGTTTTATGTTTGATGAAAATGATGTGCAATCTCCGCAGGCGACGTCTACAAGAGTATAGTTTGAACCAGCGCCACTAACGTATGTCATAAGGTTTTTATTTATATTATAAATCATAGTTTCTCCCTCGCAGTCTTCTGTGCCAAAGCAGAATTTAAAAGGAACGTCGTCGCAGCTGTTAAAATAAGGTATTGGGCTTGTAGGGAAAAAATCGGTATAATTGAAGAATATTCTAGACTCAGAATAAGAAGAAACATCAAAAAAGCCTATAACTTTTGTAGCCGAATCGTTTATGCATCTTATATTTCCAGCAATAATACCAGGTTGTTTTGGGTTTAAAATACTTGAAGAACTTGACATGTCTTTTATTGTTTTATGAAAAGTATATGCTTCTAAACTTTCAATATATTGTTTTACCAATATGCTGTATCGATGTCCAATTATGTAATCATTTTTATCGATAAATCGAATAGGTAAGTTTACGCGGTCTTCTGTCAGGTCATTAGTATTAACCAAAATTATATCTGTTGATTTTTTGGTTGAGTAACAAGTTTTAGTAGCAGGATCGTTATTAATCAAATCTACTGTTTGCAGAGAAGTGCTAATGATTTTGTAAACATTCCATTTTGGTGCGACAATTTTGAAAGTTTCCTCATATTCATATCTGTAGTAATTTGAAGATTTTGTTGGATCGTAATTGTTAACATTAATCTGAACACCAGTTTCATTGTCTTTATTTACTGCAAGTGCAGGAACAACACTTTGGATTGGATTTACCTTTGTCAAAGTTTGCGGGTTTGACTGATAAATCTTTCCATCTTTAGTAGTGACTTCTAATGTGTATTTAGCATCTGGAAGAGCTTGAAAAGCTACCTGAGATTTATATACTCCTGAGCTTTCTACAAATAGATATTCGTTTCCTTGGTCGTCTCTAACAACGACTTTAGCGCCACTTTCTACGGCAACTTCTGTATCTTCAAATTTTGAAGTTTTAGTGATTTTAATTTCTTGGTTTTTAAGTTCGTTTGTTAATGTTGCTTCAATTACTATTATTTCTTCATAAGTGTTAGTTAAAAGCGGATATGTTTCTGTACAGCCACTAAAAAGGACTGCTAGAAATGCTAAAAGGATTGTATTTTTTATTAAATGAAATTTCATGGTTTAAATCTATTCTTTTTAATCTGATTCTGGTTTTATTGTAAAAAGGAATTTTTAATTATCCACCCAAAATGGAGGTTTAATACTCGATGCAATTGTTGTACAGTCTCCACATGGAGAATCTACCCAAAAGGTCAAACCTGTTCCTGTTCCCGAATAATAGGTTATTTTCCCTAATGATAAATCAGTAGCGTAATGTCCCCAGTTCGTGCAAGGGTCAGGAACTAAAGACTCATCTGTTGAGTAGCAAAACTCTTTACATTCTTCTACATAAGGTGGAGGAAATTTACCTGGAAATAAGTCTTCATAGTTAAAATAAATTCGTTCTGTCGATACAGAGCAAACATCAAAATATCCAGATATTTTACTGTCATTATTAATACCTCGTAAATTTCCCAATAAAAAGCCTGGCTGAGTAGGAGAAACAATAGTACCTCCAGATGCAGCGCTTTTTTTCAATGTATTGTAATAATTGTATGCTGTTTGACTTTCTATATATTGTCTAACCAAAATGCTATATCGGTGTGTAATAATGTAATCTTGGTCGTTAATAAATCGAATTAAATAGTCTACACGATCTTCTTTTAGATTGTTTGTACTTTGTAGCATTAATTCTATATTTTTTCCAGAACCATAACAAGTTTTAGTGCTGGGTGAATTTGGAAGGAAAACAGGAGTTTGCGTGCTTACGATCCAATCAATTTTTGTAGGTCTCCATTTTGGCGCAATAACTTTGTAGGTTTCCTCGTATTCGTATCTGTAATAAGTTGATGAGTCGGTAGGATCAAAGCTGTTTACGTGAATAGCAACACCATTTACACCATCTTTTTCTTCAACCGTAGCCACTACACTTTGTATAGGATTTATGGTGGTTAGAGTTTCTGGCGATGACTCAAAAGATCTACCGTCTTTAGTGGTAATATGCAGCTGGTATTTAGTATTTGGAACTGCCTGAAATTCCGTATCAGAAACATATTTATCTAAATCTTCACTAAAATTATATTGATTGCCGGCATCATCAGTAATGAAAACTTTTGCTCCGCTTTCAGACAGGTAGTTTTCATCTTCAAATTTTGCAGATTTGGTAAGTTTTATTTCTTGCTTTTTAAGTTCATTGGTTATATTGGCTTCTACAATAATTACTTCTTCAAATCTGTTTGTTACTAACGGATATGCCTCTGTACAACCATTAAAAAGGATTGTAAGAAGGGCAAGGAAGATTATATTTTTTATGATGTAAAATTTCATTTTTTTGATGTTCTTTTTAAGTTGATTGAATCTTTTAAAAACTAGATGACTTTGTTTAATCTACCCAAAAAGGAGGTTTTATGTTAGAGGCAATTTTTGTGCAATCTCCGCAAGGGGCATCAACCCAATAAGTTGTAATAGTATTAGCACCGTCTCCTGAAAAATAGCTTATTTTTCCGAGAATCAAATCGTCTAAATAATGGGGGGCCGAGTGTGTGCAAGGAGGAGGATTAAAAGGAGATTCTGCAATACAATATTGTGTGCAATCAATAACATACGGAGGTGGGAATTTATCTGGAAATAAATCCTTATAATTGAAATAAATTCGTTCCGTAGAAACAGAGCACACATCAAAATATCCTGATATTTTACTGTCACCATTAATAGCTCTTAAATTACCCAATAAAAGACCTGGCTGGGTTGGAGAAGTAATGGTTCCTCCAGAAACTGCCGTTTTATTCAATGTGTTATAATAGTTGTAAGCGACAAGACTTTCTACATATTGTCTAACTAGAATGCTGTATCTGTGTGTGATAATATAGTCTTGGTCATTAATAAAGCGAATTAAATAATTTACGCGGTCTTCTTTTAGCGTATTTGTATTTACTAGCATAAATCCTACGCTTTTTTTAGAACCATAGCAAGTCTTAGTATCTGGCGAGTTTGATTCAAATATAGGCCCATTATTCCATACAAGTTTAATAGGCAGCCAGTTTGGGGCAATAACTTTATATGTTTCCTCATATTCATATCTGTAATAAGTTGATGTGGCTGTAGGATCAAAGCTGTTTACGCGAATACCTACGCCGTTTATATCGTCTTTTTGTTCAATTGCTGCGACCACACTTTGCATAGGGTTAATGGTCGTAAGCATTTCTGGGGATGATTCAAAAGATCTTCCGTCTTTGGTGTTAATGTGTAATTGATATTTAGTATTTGGAACAGCTTGAAATTCTATATCTGAAACATATTTTTCTGAATCGTCACTAAAATTATATTGATTGCCAGCATCATCGGTAATAAAAACTTCTGCGCCACTTTCAGAAAGGTAGCCTTCATCTTCAAATTTTGCTGATTTGGTCAATTTTATTTCCTGTTTTTTTAGCTCGTTAGTTAGGCTGGCCTCTACTATAATTACTTCTTCAAACCTATTTGTCACTAACGGATATGCTTCTGAACAACCATAAAAAAGGGTTGAGAGAAGAGCTAGTGGGATTATATTTTTTATGATTTGAAATTTCATTTTTCGATGTTCTTTTTAAGTTGATTTGATCTTCAAAAAAATAGATAATTCTTTATTAATCTACCCAAAAAAGGTGGTTTTATGTTAGAGGCAATTTTTGTACAGTCTCCGCATGGAGCATCAACCCAATATGTTTCAAGAGATTTGATTCCATCTCCTGAATAATAAGTTATTATTCCTCGAGGCAAATCATCTAAATAATGACAGCAATGTGTACAAGGAACAGGGTTATAAGCTTCTTTTTCATAACAAAATTGTGTACAATCTACAGCATAAGGAGGAGGAAATTTACCTGGAAATAAATCCGCATAGTTAAAATAAATTCGCTCAGTCGATACGGAGCATACATCAAAATATCCTGATATTTTACTGTCGCCATTAATTGATCTCAAATTACCTAACAAAAGACCGGGCTGAGTAGGAGAAGTAATAGTTCCTCCTGAGACAGCTGTTTTGTTTAATGTATTGTAATAATTGTAAGTCGCCAGACTTTCTACATATTGCTTAACTAAAATACTGTATCGGGTCGTAATAATATAATCTTGGTCACTAATAAAGCGAATTCGATAATCTACACGATCTTCTTTCAGTTTATTTGTATTTAAAAGCATAAATCCGATGCTTTTGTTAGAACCATAGCAAACCTTAGTGTCTACAGAATTTGGTTCAAAGGTTGGCCCGCCATTCCATACAAGTTTTGTTGGCGACCATTTTGGCGCAACAACCTTGTAGGTTTCCTCGTACTCAAATCTATAATAGGTCGATGTAGCTGTAGGGTCAAAACTGTTTACACGAATACCAACACCATTAATATCATCTTTTTGTTCAATCGCTGCTACTACACTTTGGATAGGTGTTATAGTGGTAAGGATTTCTGGCGATGAAGCAAAAGATCTTCCGTCTTTGGTGTTAATGTGTAATTGGTATTTGGTATTAGGAACAGCTTGAAACTCTATATCTGAAACGTATTTATCTGAATTTTCGCTGAAATTGTATTTATTGCCTGCATCGTCAGTAATAAAAACTTCTGCTCCACTTTCTGGAAGATAATTTTCATCTTCGAACCTTGCAGATTTGGTAAGTTTTACTTCTTGGTTTTTGAGCTCGTTAGTTAGATTGGCTTCAACAATCAGTACATCTTCAAATCTATTGGTTACCAATGGATATGCTTCTGTACAGCCATTAATTACAATAGCAGTAACAAGTAAAATAATAATCTTATATAGATTGTGATTTTTCATTTACTCGTATTAGAATTTGAAGTTATACGTAATACTTGGTACTGGGATTGAGAAAATAGATGTTTTATAGCCTTTTACTTTTCCATTTGGATCTGTTACGAAATAAATAGAATACGGATTGTTTCTTCCTAGAACGTTGTAAATAGAAATATTCCAGAAACTATGTGCTAGCTTTTTAATTTTATGGTTTCCTTCAATGTTAACTCCAATATCTAAACGAATATAATCTGGAATTCTATAAGCATTTCTATCACTATACAAAGTATATTCTGAGTTTCCGTAATGGAAAGTACCAATAGGATACGTTATAGGTCTTCCTGTTTGATATAAGAAGTTAGTTGATAAACTGTAACGTTTTGTAAATCTATAATTTAAAATCGCACTTAAATCATGAGGTTTATCAAAGTTAGCAGGGAAATATTCTCCATTATTTACGATTTCTGAACTAAACTGGCTGTCTAGTTTGATAAAAGTACGAGAATAAGTATATCCAATCCATCCGTTTAATCTTCCAGTCGATTTCTTTAATAATAACTCAACTCCGTATGCTTTTCCTTCACCTTGTAAAAGTTCGGTTTCAACATTTTGGTTAAGCAATAATTGCGCACCAACTTTGTAATCTAGAATGTTTTTAGATTTTTTATAATATCCTTCTAAACTTACTTCGTATTCTTCATCTTTTAATGTTTTGAATAATCCTAACGAAACCTGTTGAGCGGTTTGAGGTTTTACATTAGAATCAGATAATTTCCAAGTATCTGTTGGTGATTGAGTAACATTACTAGATAATAAATGAATATACTGACGAGTTACATCATAACCTGCTTTTACAGAGAAATCATCTGTAAGGAAATAACGTGCGACGAATACGAGGCTCTAGTCCGCCGTATGTTTTTATTACTTCATTATTTTTATAAGTCGTTGTTCCTGTCACTGTTTCGGCGCTCAATGGTAAACCAGGAGCATAAGTATTTACATCACCAGGACCTAATGCCATGTAATAAGAATACCTTAATCCAAGATCAATAAGTAATTTATCATTGAATTTATAACTGTCAGATAAATATGCTCGCAGATTCTAATGCTTTTTCTTTTTCAATATCTGTTGGGACTAAAGTAGCTTCCGGTTTTGTAGGGTGCTGATATCCTGGCGAGATATTGTATAGTTTGCTAGCAATACCATAAGAAAAAGTATGTTTTGGGTTAAGTTGGTAAGTGAATTTTGCCTGTAATTGCGATTCGTTTACTTTATAACCAAAATCAAATGAATTTATATCATCTGAATCGTAGTCAATATTGAATTTGTATTCACTGTTTGTGAAAATGAAAGCGACTTTATTTTTTTTGTTAAAAGTGTGATCCCATTTAATAGAAGCCAATCTGTTGCTGTATTTGTAAATAGAGTCAGAGCTTAAACTAAAACGGTCGTGGCTATAATATGCTGTAGCTTCTAAATTGTTATTAGCGTTAATCGCATTATTGTATTTAAAAATTCCATCATAAAATCCTGCTTGACTGTTTTTTAAATCTTCATTATCAAGCGCCTTTAAAATCCAATCAGAATATGTTGCACGTCCTCCGACAATAATACTAGATTTATTTTTTTCGATTGGAACACTTAACGTAAGATTCGAAGTAATAGGACCAATTGCTCCCTCACCTGAAAATTTTTCCTGATTACCATTTTTGGTAGCGATATCAAACACAGACGACAATCTTCCTCCAAAATCTGCAGGAATACTTCCTTTGTAAATATCGGCTTTCTTTGTAGTGTATGGATTAATAGCAGAGAAGAATCCTAAAAAGTGCCGCGGATTATATAATACAGCATTGTCCAAAAGAATTAAGTTTTGATCATCTTTTCCACCTCTAACATTAAATCCAGCAGAACCTTCACCTGTGGTTTTAATCCCAGGAAAAGTAGTCGCTACTTTAAGAATATCTCTTTCACCAAGAATTAAAGGAACATTCTTGATTCCTTCAATATCAATAGAAACCAAACCAGAAACAGTAGTTTCAGTAGGTTTTTGTCCTTTCTTTTTAATTACAACTTCGTCAAGTTGGTTTGATTTTTCGTTGATATTAACATCAAATGCACCATCATCATAAACCATTAAAGTTCTTACCACTTCTTTATGGCTTAATGATTTGATTTCAATAATATTTATACCTCTAGGAAGTTGTAGAGTATAATTTCCGTCAGGGTCTGTAGAAGTATTTATGTTTTTATTTCGAACTTTAATATAAATATTTGGTTCAGCTTTACCTGTTTCTTCGTTTCTAACTGTTCCAGAAACGGTAAAAGATTTTTTAGTAGCTTCTTTGTTTTCTTTACCAATAAAAACAATTGCAGATTTTTTATTTACGGTATAGTCGCTTAAAGAATCGTATTGCTGGTGAAATACAGGATTCTCGCTATCAGTATTTTTATTCTGATTTGTTTCAACAGGAGCATCAGTAAAATAATTTGCAGGCAAAGTATCGTGAATTGTACTGTTTAGTGTAAAGATTACTTTGTTTTTCAGGATGATATAATTCAAATCTGTTTTGCTTAATACTTTATTAAGCACATCATCGATTTTTGCATCTGTATAAGTTCCAGAGATCAGTCCTTTTTCAGCATTAACCCAAGTTGGATCAAAGTAAAATTTATATGCAGTTGCTTCTTCAATACGTTTTAGCGCATTGGTTAAAGTTTCGTCTTTAAAAGTGATAGATAATTTCTCATTCGTATTTTGTGCAAAAGACAATTGAAAAGAGAACGCGATAAGTAAGGAGAGTAAAAATTTTTTCATTTGTTTTATTTGCTTGATATTGACTGAGAGTTAAAGGTATATTTCATCAAATTTTTCATGAATTGATCTAAATCGGAATTTCTTAGTTCTCTGTTCAATAAATAAAACCCATTGATTTGCTTTTTCTGTTCTGGAAATAATTTAACAAGGTCGCTTTTGCCTCTTATTGCATAAATTTTACCTTTTAAATCAATAAAATAGGAGTTGTTTTCTTTGAAGGTAAAGTAAAGACTGCTTTCGTAAATCGTTTTCTGCATATCTTTATGGTGTTTGATATACAAGACCAATTCTGGAGCAATTTTGCTTTCCTCGTAATAACCCGTTGTAAATTCAGGTATATCTTCGCTCTTTTTTCTCTTTTGATAAAGTTTTTATCAAGTATAGAAAACGAACTAACTTTATTCTGTATTAGATTTATACCAATATTTTCTGACCCTCCATCAGGGTTCAAAACCAATATATCTCTATAAATGTCATATTTGAGTTTGACATCATAATAAGTTTGGTTTTCGTACGTAACTTTTCCTGATTCGTATTTATTAATTAAATACAAATGGATGTCAGTGCTTAAAGTTCGAAATGAATTGGTGTGTGGTATCCCATTATTAATATCCAAATTAATTCTGCCAACAGTAGTATCAAACCAATTGTAAGTATTGATATCATTACTAGTTTGACTCTGGATAGGATGAATGTTTAAGAATAATTCAAATAAAATGAGAAAAACGATTTTTTTTTGGTAATTTTTCAAAGGATTTAATGGTTTTATTAGTTGTTTTCGGAAGATTTCAAAAGTATAAAAAAAAGGTTACAAATAAAACGCTAATTTGTTAAATTGTGATAAAAAGTTGCTACAGCCTCTTAAAAGGCGTTATATAACTATTAAAATTTAGAATATTTATTAAAAATATTCGAAAATGACTTTGCAATAGTAAATTTTAAATTTGGTACGAAATAGATTCCTTTTGTAGGAAATGTAAAAAATGAAGAAATACATAAGGTTGAAAAACCCTAATTTGGTTAAGAATTTGGGGTTTTTCAATTTTTTTAAAACAATAAATCTACCTGAGAATTTATTTTTTCTAGATAATAGTCTATTTTTCGAATGGCTCGATTAAAGAAAAGATTTTGTTCCTTTATTCCAGATTGTCCTAAGGGTATAGAATTTGTAATTTGCTGTTTGAAAAATTGATGAACATTCTTGCGACTTTCTTTATTGTCGGTTATAAAATACCCTAAAAGAGTGTAAGGTACAAACATCGTCAGCTTTTCTTCTGTTTCTATAAGCATGTTATTATTCAATAATATTAGCTCATTATAATAAATCGAAAACTGATTATTGGGTTTGTCTGCATTTTTCTTTTATTAAGCTAATAATTCGTTTTAAATCTAAACAAAGAGCATTTGCACTTTTTAGATTTAAAAGTCCAGCCTCATAAAAATATAGAATTTGTTGCAAGCTACTGTTTATGGTGGTGTCATTCCATACTTCATTTACAGGAGTATTCTCGTATATTTCTTTTAATTTTTGCATGTATTCTGTAAATGATTCATCAATTACAAAATTTTCAAAAGCAACTTTTTTCTGATTTGAGTTTAATAGATTCAGCCATACAAAGGCTTTAAATTTGGATAAAATTGTACCATCCATAAAATAAAACAGCGGAATGTCTTTTGCTGAATAGAAAAGTGTTGCTGTCTTATTTTTTATTAATGCTTCAATATTTTCAGATGATGATTTGAAATAATGAAGCATGTCTTTTAAGTTTTCAATCTCGATTGTTTTCTCAATAACCACCTTTTCTTTATTTGAGAATAAATTATCTAGCGAAATGTTGAAATGTTCCGCCAGTTTAATCGTTTCATCAATAGAGAATTTGCTTTTTCCTGAAATCCTTCGATGAGAGGCGTCATATTTAATTTCTAAAATACCTGCAATTTCTTCTATTAAAGAAACTGACTTAGGTGCTTTTTGTCTAATTGCTTTTAAAAAAGATTCCTGATGTTTCATAATTTGCGATAATCGCAAATATAAATATTTCTTTAATTGGTTTGCGCAAATTGATACGCGATAAATGCAATAGGTTTGTCTTGTAATTTTAAAAAAGACACTTTATGAAAGCTAAATATTTCAATAAATCAGAAGAAGAAAAACTTTTTTTTCTACTCTAAAACATCGTGTTCACCAAAAACTTCAAGGTAAAAATATTTCTTACGGAGATTTCAGATTTTGGTTTAAAGGATTATTCTGGACATTGATTTGTTATTTCTCCTATTCATTGCTCTTTTGTGAATCCATAAATAAAATAAGTTTTTGGCTTCTGTATGTTGTTTTTCAATTATCAGGATTATTGATAGGATTCAGTTTTGGACATGATGCTTCTCACAATACGGCATTCAAAAACAAAAAAATAAACTCGGTATTGCATTTTTTTAGTTTTCTTACCGTCGGTATCGATCCATTGCTTTGGGGATTGAGACATATTCGTTCACATCATTTGTATGCAAATGTAGAAGGAAGCGATGTAGATATTGATAAAAATCCCTTTTTAAGATTAAGCCCAACCCATCCTTGGAAACCAAAACATAAATACCAGGCTTATTATGCGCCATTTGTTTATATGTTTACGTTGCTCCATTCTGTTTTTATGAGCGATTGGGTTTATTTGTTTTCCAACGAATATGATTGGATGAAAAGAGGTGTTCCAAAGGTTGAATTGTATGTAAGATTTATATTGTATAAAATATTTTATTTTTCTTTAGTGTTGCTTTTTCCAATATTATATTGTGGTTTTTCGTGGAGTTTTATTGTCTTGAGTTATTTTACTGCGAGTGCTTTTACGTCAATGGTTTTTATTATAATGCTTGTAGGAACGCATTTTTTTGATGGCGCAGATTATCCGCAGCCAGAAGGAGAATTTCTTGAACACACATGGGCAGTGCATCAGCTTCATACAAGCTGCGATTGGAATGCAGACAAAAGTTGGGCGAGGTTTTTAAGCGGTGGTTCAAACTGTCATGCAAGCTCACCATCTTTTTCCTAATATCTGCCATACCAACTACAGTGAAATAAATTCAATAATTGAAGAAACAACAAAAGAATACAAACAACCCTATCATCATAAAACGTTATTGCAAATGATGTTTTCTCATTTTACACATTTGCATAAAATGGGTAATCCTCAAGTTTGAATTATAAAACTTAAAAACCCCAATTCAAAAATATGAATTGGGGTTTTCTATGAATAAACCTTTAGTAAACTAAGATCTGATTACTCTTTTTTGTCCTCACGTGGAGGTCTTGGAACAAGTGCTTTTTTAGACACTTTTTCTTTTTTAGTTTTAGGGTCAACTCCTAAGTATTTCACTTGGAAAACATCTCCCATTTTAACTACATCAGCAACATTTTCTGTGCGTTCCCAAGCTAATTCAGATACGTGAAGCAATACTTCGTTTCCTGGCGCAGCAGTATATTCTACTACAGCTCCAAAATCAAGCATTTTAATTACTTTAACTTCGTAAGCCTCGCCAACTTGTGGTTTGAAAGTTAATGAATCAATTTTAGCTAATACAGCTTTGATACCATCAGGATTAGTTCCTAAGATTTCAACTACACCTTGCTCGTCTACTTCGTTGATTACGATTGTAGTTCCAGTAGCTTTTTGTAATTCTTGAATTACTTTTCCACCAGGTCCGATCAATGCTCCAATAAAGTTTCCAGGAATAGTTCTTGTAATGATTTTTGGTGCGTGAGCTTTCACTTCTGCTCTTGGCGCTGCAATAGTTTCAGTTAATTTTCCTAAAATGTGCAAACGTCCGTCACGAGCTTGTGCTAAAGCTTGTTCCATAATGTCATAACGTAATCCTTCGATTTTGATATCCATTTGGCAAGCAGTAATACCGTCAGCAGTTCCAGTTACTTTAAAGTCCATATCTCCTAAGTGATCTTCGTCTCCTAAGATGTCAGACAATACAGCAAATTTCTCACCGTCAGTAATTAATCCCATAGCAATACCAGAAACTGGTTTTGTCATTTGAACTCCAGCATCCATAAGAGCCATTGTTCCAGCACAAACCGTTGCCATAGAAGAAGAACCGTTAGATTCTAAAACCTCAGAAACAACACGAATTGTATAAGGACAATCAGCAGGTATCATGTTTTTTAAAGCTCTTTGAGCTAAGTTACCGTGACCAACTTCTCTTCTTGAAGTTCCTCTTAATGGTTTTGCTTCACCAGTAGAGAAAGGAGGGAAGTTATAGTGTAAGTAGAATTTCTCTTCACCTTGTTCAGATGGAGAATCGATCTGGTTAGCTTCTTTAGAAGTTCCTAAAGTTACTGTTGCCAAAGCTTGAGTTTCTCCACGAGTAAATAAAGAAGATCCGTGTACAGATGGTAAATAATCAGTTTCACACCAGATTGGTCTGATTTCTGTAGTTTTTCTACCGTCTAGACGAATTCCTTTTTCAAGAATTACATTACGAACAGCTTCTTTGTTTGTTTTGTAGAAATATTTTCCAACTAAACCAGCAAGGTCAGCATTTTCAGCATATTCTTCTTCAGTAAATAAAGCTTTTGCTTCTTCTTTTACAGCAAGAAATTTTTCGCCTCTTTCAGCTTTTCCAGAAGCCTCTTGAGCAATTGCATAGCATTTATCGTAAGCAGCAGCTTTTACTTTTGCGTAAACAGCTTCGTCTTCAATTTCACCTTCGTAAGTTCTGTATTCTTGAGAGTTTAATTTTGCTCTTAATTTTTGTTGAGCAACAATTTGAACTTTAATAGCTTCGTGAGCAAATTTAATTGCTTCAACCATTTCAGCTTCTGAGATTTCTTTCATCTCACCTTCAACCATTGCAACAGAATCCATAGAAGCTCCGATCATCATATCGATATCAGATTTTTCTAATTCTTCTCGACTTGGGTTGATTACTAATTTTCCGTCAATACGTGCAACACGTACTTCAGAGATTAAGTTGTAAAACGGAATGTCAGAAACAGCTAATGCAGCAGATGTCGCTAAACCAGCTAATGCGTCTGGCATAACGTTATCGTCATGAGACATTAATTGAATCATAACCTGAGTTTCTGCGTGGTAATCGTCTGGGAAAAGCGGACGTAAAACACGGTCAACTAATCTCATTGTTAATACTTCGCTGTCGCTTGGTCTTGCTTCTCTTTTGAAAAATCCTCCTGGGAAACGTCCTGCAGCGAAGAAATTTTTCACGGTAATCTACCGTTAATGGTAAAAAGTCAACACCTGGGTTAGATGTTCTTGCAGAAACTGCAGTTGCCAAAAGCATACAGTTTCCTAAACGTACAACAACTGAACCATCGGCTTGTTTTGCTAATTTACCAGTCTCGATTGAGATGCTTCTTCCATCTCCTAAATCGATAATTTCTTGTGAAACTTGTGGAATCATAAATTTTTCCTTTTTGATTATACAATGGGTTTTAGTTGTGTTGTAGTTGTTGTTGTGTGTAGTTGTTGTTATCTAAAACCCAATGAAAAACCAAACTTTTTTCTTGTAACGTGCTTATTATAAATAGCTATAATGTAAAAACAAAAAGAGGCACTTTCGCACCTCTTTTCTATATTGATTATTTTCTGATATTCAATACTTTGATAATCTCACGATATCTGTTGATATCTTTCTTTTTCAAGTAGTCCAACAAAGCTCTTCTTTTACCTACTAATAGTACAAGAGAACGCTCAGTGTTGTAATCGTGACGATTTTTTTCAAGTGTTCAGTTAAGTGAGAAATTCTGTAAGTGAACAACGCGATTTGACCTTCAGCTTTACCAGTGTTTTTTGCATCACCGTGTTGTGCGAAGATTTCTTCTTTCTTTTCTTTAGTTAAATACATTCCAATATTGTTTTAATGATTTTTATGTATGTCATACAACTTTTGTAAGACGGGTGCAAAATTAGATTAAAAAAACAGAAAAATCAAAAAAAAATAAAAGAATCTAAAAATTAGGGGTAAGAAATTTGTTTTTAATGATTTGCGATCCTCTTTTTCTTTGATTTCGGTTGTTCTTTTACTTTAACTTCGGAGCTTTTTTGCCAGATTGCTTTTCACTTAAAGAAGAATAAGAGAATTTTACATTGTTGGCATCAGTGCTTACTCCCGAAATTAAAATTCCCCGATCGTAATTGTCTACAAATGTAATTTTTCGAGCCACATCATTTCCTTCCCAAACGCCTTGTTTCAATCCGTCTTTGAGAGTTCCTTTTTGTGTTACAAATAAATCGGTTTCTTCATAATCTCCGTTTCCATCAACGACGGTCTGACTTTTATTTTCATCCCAGCAATTAAGAATCAAAGTTTGTGCTTTTTTAGTTTTCGGATCCCAAAGATTCTGCTTTTCACACTTTTTATTTTGGTTATCGTACCAATTAATCTCTTTTCCGTTTTTGTGATCTTCAGAATAATTGACAACGGTTTCTTTTGCTCCGTTTTTATAATAGTAAATAAACTCTCCGTCTTTTTTTAAAACATCGCGATCCAAAGTAGAGCCCGTCATTCTCTTTCTTCCATTTTTATAAAAGTCAGTTACAACATAACGCATGCTTTTCTGAGAATAATTGGTAATTACTCTTGTATAGGCATAGTTTTCTGGAGTGC
This sequence comes from Flavobacterium ginsengisoli, assembly GCF_029625315.1. Classification (NCBI taxonomy): domain Bacteria; kingdom Pseudomonadati; phylum Bacteroidota; class Flavobacteriia; order Flavobacteriales; family Flavobacteriaceae; genus Flavobacterium; species Flavobacterium ginsengisoli. The sequence goes on along the minus strand of NZ_CP121110.1, from coordinate 3,042,721 downwards.
ATTCACGATTTAAGGAGTCTAAAAAAATCTTTTTAGAAACCAAATTAATTTGCCCAGACAGATGAACTGAAATTGTTAGAAGCAAAAAAAGAAGGAAGTTTCTTTTCATTCTGTGCTATTTTTTCTCTTAAAAATAGTTCTTCTAGAATAATTTAGCAACTTCTTGATTTACAAATTCTAAAAATCTTTCGTCGGCTTCTGTAAAAGGATCAATAACGTGGCTGTCAATATCGATTTGGCCAATATTTACTCCATTAACAAAAAGAGGCACAACAATTTCTGATTTTACAGTTAAACTGCAAGCAATATAATTGTCTTGAGCTTTAACGTCTGGAACAACAAAATTAGCATTGCTCTCGGCTACTTGACCGCAAATTCCTTTTCCAAACGGAATAACGGTATGGTCTGTTTCAGCACCAACATAAGGTCCTAAATGTAAAGTTTTAGCGTCATGATTGGCAAAATAAAATCCGACCCAGTTGTAATACTCTACGTTTTCGTTCAAAAGTTGGCATATTGCCAATAATTTTTCATCTCTATTTGATTCATTTTCAGAGATAATTGCGCTTATTTTTGGTTGTAATTCTTGAAATGTCATAATGTAAAAATTTATGCAAAAGTATTTAAAGCTAAACTCAAAAAATACATAAATTTGAAAAAAAAATCTCTTGAAAAAATATTTAGTCCAGTTTAAGCCATTTCTCGTTTTTGTAAGCATCTTTTTCTTGACATATATTGTCCTTACACTGCTTTATAAATTTTATTTAAATAGCTACCAAGCTGAAGAGCTTGATGCTGTGACCACAATGGCTGGACGAAATGCAGAACAGTCGCTAAAGCTTTTTAATTATGATATCATAATTCAGAAAAGTTCGCAAAATCCGTGGCTGGAGATAATATTAAATGGAAGATTTATAGCCCGTATTATAGAGGGATGCAATGCTGTAAGTGTGATGATACTCTTTGTTTCGTTTGTAGCAGACTTTTTCGAGAGGCTTAAAAAAAACATTACTATTTATATTTTTTGGAGTTGTATCTATTTATATGTTTAATATTCTAAGAATTGCGACTTTGATTGTCCTTTCGTATAACTTTCCTCAATATTACCGATTTCTGCATGGAACTTTTTTTCCTTTGGTGATTTACGGATATGTTTTTATTTTATGGGTTTTCTGGATCAATAGATTTTCAAAATATGCTAAGTAATTTAAAAGAAAATAAGCTTAAAATCTTTACAGCAATTATAGTTGTTATAGGTTTTGCCATTATTAGAACATTTGAAAGAAAATTGTTTTACGATCCTTTTCTAAAATATTTTGAAGCAGATTTCAATTCAAGTCCTTATCCTGTAGTGCAGAATTTAAGACTTTTCTGGTCGCTTTTTCTTCGCTATTTTTTAAATACCGTGTTATCTCTTTGGTTGATTTATGCCTTGTTTAAGGATCGTGATATTCTTAAGTTTAGCCTGATTGTCTACATCTTCTTTTTGGTTTTGCTTTTGAGTTCATTTTACATCATACTGAACTTTTTTCCAGATGGCGCTTGGCTTCTTTTTTATGTTAGAAGATTTATAATTCAGCCAATTTTTGTGCTATTGTTTATTCCCGGATTTTACTATCAGCTTCAAAAAACTAAAAAATAACATTTGATTTAGTTTTTTATAGGCAGTTTTTGAATAGCTTTGCAGTATGAATTTAAAAAAGTGTACAGGTCTATTTTTAGCGTTCCTTTTATTGGTTTCCAATATTGGGTTTGCTTTTGATGTGCACTATTGTGGAGGAGAAATTGCTTCAGTATCTTTAAAAACTACGGCAGAGCCTGTTGTTGAAAAGAAATGTTGCGGTTCTAAAGAGAAAAAAAATTCTTGTCGCAAAGATAAAGTTGTTCATTTTGAAAAGAAATCTGATGATGCGACGATTAAATTTTTCTTTTTCAATTTGCTTTCCCTGCAGTTATACAAGATTACAAGCCTCTTGTCTTTTTAGAAATTCCAAATTTTAAAAAGAAAGAAGTTCTTTCGTATTACGCTGATGCGAATGCGCCCCCCTTATTTAAATTATACCATCAGTATATTTTCTATTCCTGATTTTAATGTTAAGATGCACCGCAAGTCTTGATTAAGACTTCGTATTTACATTTTAATTGCTTTTGCTTTGCGCAAAATGCAAGAATGTAATTCTTTTCAACATTAAAATCATTTTTTATGCAAAAAAATATAATGCTTTTTGTAGCGTTTTTGCTTTCTGTATCTGTGTTTTCGCAAGAAGATCTAGAAGAAGTGAAAATCACTAAAAAGCAAAAAGGAATTAAAAAATCCTATACGTTAACATCCAATACTTCTGTTATTACTAGTAAAGAGTTGCTTAAAGCGGCTCTGCTGTAATCTAGCAGAAAGTTTTGAAACCAATCCGTCAATCGATGTCAATTTTTCTGATGCCTTAACAGGGACTAAGCAAATCAAGATGCTTGGATTGACTAGTCCGTATTTAATGATTACAGAAGAAAATATTCCTTCTGTTCGAGGTGCTTCCCAAGCATACGGATTATCATTTACTCCTGGAACATGGATTGAAAGTGTTCAGATTACCAAAGGAGCGGGGAGTGTTGTAAATGGTTACGAAAGTATCTCTGGCCAAATTAATACAGAGCTTTTAAAACCCTTAAATGATATTCCGTTTTTTCTGAATGCTTATGGTTCAACCGATTCTCGTTTTGAATTGAATACCCATTTCAATAAAAAATTATCAGATAAATGGGCAACCAGTTTATTTGTTCATGGAAATGCGCGTGTTGCAAAAAACGATATGAATAATGATGGATTTTTGGATAATCCGTTAGGAAAACAAATCAATGTTTTAAATCGTTATCAATATTACGATCCAGAAAGCGGTTTGGTTAGTTTTATCAATTTCAGATATATGAATGATAAAAAGCAAACAGGAGAAGTTGACTTTGATAAAGATCGTGATCGCGGAACGACCAATCATTGGGGTTCTGAAATTAACACAGAACGATTTGATGTTTCGACAAAAATCGGATATGTATTTAAAGATATGCCTTATCAAAGTATCGGATTTCAAAATGCTTTTAATAGCCACAAACAAGATTCTTATTATGGTTTAAATCAGTACGATATCAAACAGAATAGTTTTTATTCTAATTTGATTTTCAATTCGATTATAAATAATACAATGCACAAGTTTACAACTGGATTAAATTTTACTTACGACCAATATCAGGAATTTGTCAACCTAACAGATGTAAGCAGAATTGATAATTCGGTTGGCGCTTTCTTTGAGTATACTTATGATAATACCGATAATTTCAGTTTGATTTTAGGTGGAAGAGTGGACAATCATAACCGATTAGGTTTTTTTGTTACACCAAGATTGCACATGAGATATAATCCTTGGAAAAATGGAGTAATTCGTTTTTCTGCAGGAAGAGGAAAACGTTCTGCTAACATTTTTGCTGAAAATCAGCAGACTTTTTGCCAGTTCAAGAACATTCTCAATTTTAGATTCTAACGGAAAAGTATATGGTCTGAATCCAGAGATTGCTTGGAATTATGGCGTGAGTTTTTCACAGAAATTCCGTCTTTTTAATAGAAATGCCGATGCTGGTTTTGATTTATATCGTACCGATTTCCAAAATCAAGCTATTGTAGATGTAATGCAAAGTCCGCGAGCAAGTTTTGTTTTATGACTTAAAAGGAAGCTCTTTTGCTAATAGTCTTCAGGTTGAATTTAATTATGAGTTGGTTCATAATTTAAATTTAAGAACAGCTTATAAATACTACGATATACAAACTGATTATTTAAGAGGAACATTTCAACGTCCGCTTCAAGCAAAACATCGTTTTTTAGGGAATTTAGAATATGAAACAACGATGAACAATGATAAGCAATGGAGATTTGATTTTACTTATAATTGGTCAGGGAAACAACAATTACCTTATACTGCATCGAATCCAGTAGAAGATCAATTTCCTGATTTTTCGCCAGCGTATGCGGTGATGAATGCGCAAGTAACTCGTGTTTTTTCGTCTGTTTTTGAAGTATATGTTGGAGGAGAAAATATTGGCAACTACAAACAGCAAAAAGCAATTTTAGGAGCAAATGATCCTTTTGGACCTAATTTTGATGCTTCAATAGCATACGCTCCAATTTTTGGACAAATGTATTATGCGGGATTAAGATTTAAAATTAAATAAAGAGAAAAAAATAAATTTCAACAACAATAAATAATTATAAAATGAATAAGATAGTTTTAATCGCAATGATGGTTTTTTTAGGTTTTTCAGCTCAAGCTCAAACTAAGAAAAATAAGAACTTAAAATATACGACAGAAGTAAATGGCAATTGCGAACAATGCAAGAAAAGAATTGAAAAAGCAGACTTATGGTGTTCCTGGCGTAAAAACTGCAAGTTGGGATGTAAGTTCGCATCAACTTTCGGTTATTTTAAACGAAGAGAAATGTTCGCCTTCGGACTTAAATAAAGCAATTGCAAAGGCAGGTCATGATACTAAGGAAGTTAAAGCAACAACTGAAGATTATGATAATTTGCATAGCTGTTGCAAGTATGTGAGAGAATAATACAAAGTGAAGCCCAGACAATAGAGTCTGGGCTTTTTTTAATAGTTAATTTATGTTTAAAATACTGCATTTTATTGTGGTTAAGGTAAATTATTGTTACTTTCACGAACTTATATAGATAACCAATTCCCCTTTTATGAATAATTTTGAATGGACCCAGTTATTAAACCCTGAATTTTATATTACTTTAAGCGTCGGAGGTTTTCAGATTGGGTTGTTTATTGTTCTGTTTATAGTTTTTGCTGAAACAGGACTTTTTGCAGGTTTTTTTCTGCCTGGAGATAGTTTACTTTTTTTGGCAGGTATTTACAGTCGTGATCTAATTGAGAATGTTGCCTATATTCCGAATGATTTTCTGAATGTATTTCTTCTTGCTACTGCAGTTGCAATAATGGGAGTTTTAGGTAATATGACTGGTTATTGGTTCGGTGCAAAGAGTGGTTATTATTTGTTTAAAAAAGAAGATACATTCTGGTTTAAGAAAAAATACTTGCTTCAGTCAAAAGATTTCTTTGAAAAGTATGGTGGCAAAGCAATTATTTATGCGCGCTTCCTGCCAATCTTTAGAACTTTTGCTCCAATTGTTGCAGGAATCGTTTCGATGGACAAAAAAAAGTTTATGTTCTTTAATGTTTTAAGTTCATTTCTTTGGTCATTTATATTAATTTTCGCAGGACATTATTTATATGGCATTTTCTTAAAACAAGGAATAGATTTAAAGAAACATATTGAGTACATCATTATTATTATCATTATAATTTCAACGTTCCCGGTTCTAATAAAACTACTTAAAAAGACACCAAACGAACAGATATAATCAATAACAAGCATAAAAAAATCCGAAGCTACAACTTCGGATTTTTTATGCTTGTTGTTTAGTTATTATCGACATTTCTATTACATGATTTATATATTGCTTAGCAAATAGAATCGAAGTTAATGAAGTAAGTGTAAAATCAAAAAAGCTGTAATTAGTTTTTAAAACGTAATTACAGCTTTAGGTTAAATTATTATAGTTGTATAAAAGTAATTTCTAATTGGAATTTGGGTATTTAAAAATTGAATATTTTAAGCATTACCATTCATTCACTTTATTTGCATCCATTTTAAGGAAAATAAACAGCAAAATGGTGAATCCCCAGAGTCCAGAACCTCCATATGAAAAGAACGGCAGAGGAACCCCAATTGTAGGGAAAATTCCGATTACCATTGCAATATTTACAAAGAAGTGTATAAAAAGAATTGCAGCGACACAATAGCCGTAAACCCGACTAAACTTTGTCTTCTGTCTTTCTGCTAAGTAAATTACTCTAAGCAATAAGCAGACAAAAAGTAAGATAACTACAAAAGAGCCTGCAAAACCCCATTCTTCGCCAACAGTTGTAAAAATATAATCGGTATGTTGCTCGGGTACAAATCCTCCTTTGGTTTGTGTGCCTTCAAGAAAACCTTTTCCAATCCATCCTCCAGATCCAATGGCAATTTCAGATTGGTTGGTATTGTATCCAATCCCTTTCATATCTACAGTTTTACCTAGTAAAATATTGAAACGATCTCTGTGGTGCTGTTTAAAAACGTTGTCAAATACGTAATCAACAGAGAAAACAAATCCAGAAATTAAGACCAGTAAAATTCCGCTTAAAATAATATTTCTGTCAACTACTCTGCCTTTAAAATGTATAATGGCCAACACGATAAAAGCCATTCCGATAACAGCATATGGTTCTAAAACTAAAGTAAGAACAAAAAGAACGATAGTTATAAATGCTGTCCAAACGTACCAAGATGGCAAGCCTTCTCTGTATAAAACAAGGATAAAAGCACTATAGATTAAAGCACTTCCAGGATCGGGCTGTGGTAGAATAAGCATTACAGGTAATAGCATAATGGCTAAAGCCTGAATTTGTCTATTCGTTTCTTTTAAATTAATTTGTGTATCACTTAAATATTTTGCCAATGCCAAAGAAGTAGCTGCTTTTGCAAACTCAGAAGGCTGTAAAGTAAAACTTCCTATCGCGTACCAGCATCGCTGTCCTGCTATGGTTTTTCCAAAGAGAAATAATCCAGCAAGAGATAATAAGGAAACTCCAAAGATTATACTGGCATATTTTTCGTAAAATTTACCATCAACAAAAAGCACAACAAATATCAATGGAATAGTGCAGCAGATAAAAATCAGCTGTTTTTGATAAGTTCCATCGGTTGATAATAAAGAAGACGAATATATATTAAGCCAACCTAAAGTTACCAGCGCAATGTAGATAAAGACACTTATCCAATCGATATTATTTTTTACACTTTGATTTTTCATTTGAAATAATCTTTCTTAGTTTTTCTTAGTTGTGTCTACTGCTGTTTTTTTTACTTCAGTTTTTGGTGCCGTTGTAACTGGTGCTTTTGGCTTAACAATTTTTGCTTGTAAAACAGAATCTTTTGGCACAGATTCAATTTTAAGAGCATCACTTATTCCGCCTACTTTAGCATATTCCGAAAGTAAGCTTTTGTTTAGTACTCTTATTTCTAGATCTGTTCTTGTAATTTTCTTTCTTAGATATTTTTCAATCATTAAACTCGCAATCGGACCTGCAACTGTTGCTCCAAAACCACCATTTTCAATCATAACTGCAATAGCAATTTTCGGATTGTCTTTTGGGGCAAAAGCAACAAATATAGAGTGGTCTTTAAGCTGGGTTCTTTTACCGTTTATTTTGGCAAAGTTCTCAGCAGTACCTGTTTTTCCGCAAATATCAATTCCTTCTACTCGAAGACTGTAAGCTGTACCTTTGTTGTAAACATCAAATAGTCCACTGATAACTGGCGGGAAATATTTTTGATCAACCGTAGTCACGTGTTTTGTGGTGAACTTTTCGTCGATTTTTTCTCCTTCAATTTTTTTAATGATATGAGGAGTGTAATAATAACCCTGATTGGCAACAGTCGCCATCATATTGGCTAATTGAATAGGTGTCATTAAAACCTCTCCTTGGCCAATTGCATTAGATACAATGGTTGAGCTTCTCCATCCTCCGTTAGGGTAAATCCTTTTGTAGGTTTTAGAGGTTGGTATATTTCCTCGTTTTCCAGTAGGTAAATCATAACCCATGAACTGACCTAATCCAAAACTTTTTACATGACTGCTCCAAACATCAACAGCTTGACCAGGATCTTTGTACTTGTTGATGGTAAGCATATAGGCCTGTCCAAAATAAGTATTACAAGAATTGTAAATTCCGTTGTGCAATTGGTGCGGACCAAAACCGTGACATTTCATGAATCGGCCTCCACCATAACTAAATCCGTGATGACACATAAAAGTAGTTTGCTCATTGATTACGCCTTCTTGAAGTGCAACTAAACCAGTCAGGATTTTGAATGGAGAACCTGGTGGATACTCTGCCAAAAGTCCTCTGTCATATAAAGGTTTCGAAATAGAATCGTTATATAAAAGGGTGTAGTTTTTAGATCTTTGACGTCCTACCAAAATACCAGGATCATAAGAAGGAGCGGTAATTAAAGCAAGAATTTCCCCCGACTTAGGTTCAATTGCCACAATACCACCTCTTTTATTAATCATCAATTCCTCTCCATATTTTTGAAGTGTGGCATCAATCGTTAAATTAATGTCTTCTCCAGCTACGGCGATAGTATCGTATTTTCCTTCTTTATAAGGACCAATTTCTCGGTTATATTTATCTTTCTGAATATATTTTACCCCTTTTATACCACGTAAAGTTTCTTCGTAGCTTTCTTCTACACCTTGCTTTCCAATTAAATCACCACTATTGTAGTATGGATTTTTAGCAATTTGTTTTTCATTTACTTGAGTAATAAAGCCAAATATATTTGCTCCGTAATCTACTTCATAATCACGTAAAGATCTTTTCTGGAAATAAAAGCCTTCATATTTTCTAATTTTTTCCTGAAAAGCGGCAAACTCATTTTTATTCAGCTGAGATAAAAACACAGAAGGAAGCCTTGGACTATAGACCTTTGCTTTTTCAATACGTTTGTGGTATTCTTCTTCAGTAATGTTTAGAAGAGCACAGAACTCGGCAATATTAAGATCTTTTTTTATTTCTCTAGGAATAACCATAATATCGTAAGAAGCCTGATTTGCAACAAGAAGCTTTCCGTTACGATCATAGATATAACCCCTCTCAGGATAGTCATAGACCTTTTTTATCGCATTATTTTCCGATTTCAGTTTAAAAGAATCATCAATAATCTGCAGGTAAAAAATCCTAATCACTAGCAAAGACAGCTGCAATAATAATTATAGTGGGCAGCAGGACTTTTCTCATCGTTTATTGGGCTTAATAAGATAAATTATTATGATTGAAGTAATTATTGTAAATATCGAGCTAAACAAAATTCGGAGTAAAACATCCCAAATAAAATTAAATTGAAAAGCTTGAAGAATGAATAATACAGTATGATGCAATAGAACGGACACTAAAATAAATGAAAATCGCTCCGGAGTTAAAGATTCATTCAGTTTAATGGTTTGATATTCATAACTTAAACCAAAAGAAAATTTAAAAATGTAAGGCCTGTAATATGCTAAAATAACACAGGCAGTTGCATGTATTCCGCCAGAATTACAGAACATATCCATTACTAATCCTAAGAAAAAACTAGAAATAATCAATCCCGCTTTATTGCTGTTTACTGGATACAGAATAATATATAAGATGTACGGAAACGGACTTATATATCCTAAGAAATTCATATTGTTGAAAATAACAATCTGAATTGCCAGTAACATAATAAATCGAAAAATATTGACTAACAGAGCGCTATTCATTTTTTTCTTTGTTTTCTAAATTAATAAGTTCCTCTCTGTCCTTACTCTTGATAATATAGACGTGTCCTAAGTTTGTCATATCGTTAAATAACTTAACTTTTATAACATAAAAACTTGTTTGGGTTTCTTTGTAAATTGTTTCAACAGTTCCGATGTTGATTCCTTCAGGGAAAATTACCGATTGTCCTCCTGTTACAATTGTATCTCCTTTTCTAACCGAAGCTAATCTTGGAACGTCTCTTAGCTGTACAAAACCAGTACTTTTTCCATCCCACGTTAAAGAACCAAAGTGATTTGATTTTTTTAACTTGGCATTAATCTGAGATTTCATGTTCAAAATACTCACAACAGTAGAATATCTAGGTGATGTATCATCTACTATACCAACAATTCCTAAACTGTTTATTACTCCCATGTCTGGTTTTACGCCGTCATTGGATCCAGAATTTAAAGTAAGGAAGTTTTCGTGTGTGCTGTATGTGTTATGAATTACTTTTGACACAATGATATCAGCAGGTTTTACCCCTTTAATGGTATCTGGTAAAGGTAATTTGGCTGTGTCTTCTTTATTAAATAAAAGACTTTTTAATCTTGCGTTCTCAAGTACAAGTTCGTCGTTTTCAGCTCTTAAATTCATGTATTCATTAACACGATTGATTTTTTCATAAACACCTCCGCTTAAGAAATTTGCTGAACTGATTATTTTGCTTCTGTGGTAAGAGTGAGATTGAATCGTGAGTCCTAACGATATACCTAAAAGCGAGCAAAAACAGCAATCGATTACTGTTTCTTATAATGAAATTAAATATTTGTTGCATTTCTTGTCTGGTTATTTTGTTTCAGGATATGCTTAAAGGTTTCAGTTTTTACAAGGGTCAAATAGTAATAATTTGACCCTTATAAAAGTAAATTGATTTTTATTTTGATCTTATTTGATTAAGATACTTTTAAATTTAGCAATGTTTTTAAGGGCCATTCCTGTACCACGTACAACAGCTCTCAAAGGATCTTCAGCAATGTAAACAGGTAAATCTGTTTTTTGAGAAATACGTTTGTCAAGACCTCTTAACATAGATCCTCCACCTGCTAAATAGATACCGGTGTTGTAGATATCTGTCGCTAATTCAGGAGGAGTTTGAGATAATGTTTCCATTACCGCATCTTCAATACGCTGAATAGATTTGTCTAAAGCTTTTGCAATTTCACGGTAAGAAACATCTACTTGCTTTGGTTTACCCGTAAGCAAATCTCTACCTTGAACTGACATATCTTCTGGCGGGCCGTCTAAATCTTCGATTGCCGCTCCAATTTGAATTTTAATTTTTTCAGCAGTACTTTCTCCAACAAATAAGTTGTGTTGTGTACGCATATAATAAACGATATCGTTTGTGAAAACGTCACCTGCAATTTTTACAGATTTGTCACATACAATTCCGCCTAATGCGATAACAGCAATTTCTGTTGTACCACCTCCAATATCCACAATCATGTTTCCTTTTGGTTGCATAATGTCAATACCAATACCAATTGCCGCTGCCATTGGCTCATGAATCAAGTAAACTTCTTTTCCGTTTACTCTCTCACAAGATTCCTTCACCGCTCTCATCTCCACTTCAGTAATACCAGAAGGAATACATACAACCATACGTAAAGCTGGAGTAAACATTCTTTTTTTCAATGCAGGAATACTTTTAATGAACATATTGATCATTTTTTCCGAAGCATCAAAATCAGCGATTACACCATCTTTCAAAGGCCTTATAGTTTTGATGTTTTCATGTGTTTTACCTTGCATCATATTGGCTTCCTTACCAACAGCAATGATTTTGCCTGATACTCTATCACGTGCAACGATAGATGGACTATCAATGACAACTTTATCATTATGAATGATTAAAGTGTTTGCGGTTCCAAGGTCTATCGCAATATCCTCGGTCATGAAATCAAAAAATCCCATAAGTTTTTTAGGGGTTTAAAATGTTATAAATTATTTATCGAACAAAGTTAAACAAATTAATGTTTAAAATGACGAGTTCCTGTAAATACCATTGCAAGATTATTTTCGTTGCAATAATTTATACTTAATTCGTCTTTAATCGAACCTCCTGGCTGAATTACAGCAGTTATTCCTGCTTTTTTAGCTAATTCTACACAATCCGGAAATGGGAAAAATGCATCGCTAGCCATCGAAGCTCCATTTAAATCAAATCCAAAAGCTTTTGCTTTGTCAACAGCTTGAATTAAAGCGTCAACTCTTGAAGTCTGACCTGTACCTGATGAAATCAATGTTCCATTTTTAGCAAATACAATAGTGTTTGATTTTGTATTCTTGCAGATTTTAGAAGCAAAGATCAAATCTTCGATCTCTTGAGCAGTAGGTTCTGTAATTGTAACGGTTTTTAAATGCTCTTTATTATCCGTAATATTATTTCTGTCCTGAATTAACAAACCATTAAGACAAGTTCTTACTTGACGAGCTGGTAATTCAACTTCATTTTGAACTAATATAATTCTGTTTTTCTTTTCTTGTAACACTGTAACAGCCTCATCATCATAAGCTGGAGCAATTACAACTTCGCAAAATAGTTTGTTGATTTCCTGTGCAGTTTCTAAATCAATTTTTGCGTTAGAAATTAACACTCCTCCAAAAGCTGAAGTAGGATCACAAGCTAAAGTCGCTAAATAAGCTTCGCTGATTGTTTTTCTTGAAGCCAATCCGCAAGCATTGTTGTGTTTCAAAATTGCGAACGTTGGTCCGTCAGTTTTAAACTCAGCAATTAAATTAACTGCAACATCAACATCTAGTAAGTTGTTGTATGATAATTCTTTTCCGTGAAGTTTTTTGAACATTGCATCAAAATCTCCAAAGAAGAATCCTTTTTGGTGAGGGTTTTCACCGTATCTTAAAACTTGACCGTTTGCAATACTTTCTTTGTAAATAGTCTCGTCTGTATTGAAATAATTAAAAATAGCTCCATCGTAGTGAGATGAAACGTGGAATGCTTTAGTTGCCAACAATCTTCTGTTCTCCAAAGTTGTTGCTCCATCTTGCTCTGTAATCAAATCTAAAAGTAAGCTATACTCGTTTACAGAAGCCACAATTACAGTGTCTTTGAAATTTTTTGCACCAGCACGAATTAATGAAATTCCGCCAATGTCAATTTTTTCAATAATATCTTGTTCGCTTGCTCCAGAAGCAACTGTTTTTTCAAAAGGATATAAATCAACAATTACCAAATCAATCTGAGGAATGTCAAATTCCTTCATTTGCTGAACATCGCTTTCATTATCCTGACGATTTAAAATACCTCCAAAGATTTTTGGGTGTAAAGTTTTTACTCTTCCTCCAAGAATTTCAGGGAAAGAAGTAATATCTTCAACAGGAACTACTGGAATACCAAGGTTTTTGATAAAATCTTCAGTTCCTCCAGTTGAATAAAGTGTTACATTTTGTTCGTGTAATTTTCTAACAATTGGTTCTAATCCATCTTTAGAAAAAACAGAAATTAATGCCGATTGTATTTTTTTTGTTGTGCTCATTGTGTAGTTATGATTTTGAGACTGCAAAAGTAGTTTTTTTATATATTATATTAAAAAAAAATAGTGTAACAAAATGCTAAAAAAATCTACTGATGAGTAAGTTAACTTTTATTAGGTTATTGAATTTAAATTATTGAATTTTACTTTATTGAAAAATACAAAAATATGATCGTTTATCTGAGATTATTAAAGGAAAGTCTGAGCTTTGCCATCAATGCTTTGCGAAATAATAAATTACGCACTTTATTATCGCTATTAGGTGTAACAATCGGTATTTTTTCGATTATCGCTGTTTTGGCTGCCGTTGACTCTTTAGACAAAAAAATCTCAAAAGATTTGAGCAGTTTAGATAAAAATACAATTTATTTAATGAAATATTGCTTTGGGCCGTCTGAAATTCCACAATGGAAGAGAGAACAGTTTCCAAATGTGAAATATGACGAGTATATCGGATTGAAAAATTCAATGAATGATACCGATCAAGTCGGATACCAGCTTTTTGTAAATAGAGAAAGTTTAAAATACGATTCTAAAACTGTTAGCGATGTAAATATTATTCCGTCGTCAAGCGAAATGGTCGATATTGACGGATTGAGTTTTGATAAAGGAAGATTTTATAATGAATCTGAATCAAATTCGGGAACTCCCGTTATTGTTCTGGGATATGATATAGCTGATGGGCTTTTTGGTTCAAGTGATCCGATTGGAAAAAATATTCGCTTGTACGGACAACGATTTACTGTAATTGGCGTAATGGCAAAACAAGGAGCGGTTTCTTTGGAGACAGTAATGATACTTCGGTTTATCTTCCAGCCAATTTTTTAAGAAGAATGTACGGAGATAGCGATTCTATGACGCCAGTAATTGTCTTAAAACCCGTTAAAGGTGTAGATATGGATGCTTATAAAGCGGAAATAGCTCAAAAGCTTAGAGCAATACGCGGGATGAAAGCGGGAGAAATGGATAATTTCTTTATTAATGTGCTTTCTGGATTTACCGATTTTATAGATGGAATTTTAGGGCAGATGAATTTTGTGGGCTGGATCATCAGCGGATTTTCTCTTCTTGTTGGTGGTTTCGGAATTGCAAATATTATGTTTGTTTCGGTTAAAGAAAGAACCAATCTTATCGGAATTCAGAAATCTCTAGGAGCAAAAAATAAATTTATCTTATTCCAATTTTTGTTTGAAGCCGTTATTTTGTCTGTTATTGGCGGAATTATTGGTCTTTTGATGGTTTGGGGAATTGCTTTTGCTCTGACAAAACTGCTAGATTTTGAATTTGTTTTAAGTTTAGGAAATATTCTTTTAGGAACTGGTTTAGTCTGCTTTTATTGGTCTGGTTTCTGGAATTCTTCCTGCGATTTCAGCGACAAATTTAGATCCTGTTGAAGCCATTCGAACAGGAATGTAATATTGATATTTTTAAGAAATGAGTGGTAGGATAGAATTTTATAAAATAGATAAATTAAAAATTGAGGCAAATTTATTACCATTAATATCGGATAATAATATTTCTAAAAACTTTAAAGAATTTGTTTTTTCATCTAATTTGGATACAGAATATTTCAAAGTTTCATATGAGAATATTATAGAGAAAATAAAGTCCAATTTTTTTAAAATAAATCATAATGAATTTGAAGTGATTTTCAAGTGGATATTTGAATGCTACGATGAAGAGTTAGATTGGGATGCGGATTTTTTGGATAATCTAGGTTTATACGAAATTGGAGACTTGCATAGTAGAGAAGAGATATCAATATTTATTTGTTTTGGAGAATATGGAATAAATGACTTTGATGATAAATTAACAAATAGTGATGCCTCATGGAACAATTTAAATTCACCTTATAAGCCTGATGAATTTAAACTAGTTATAGATTTTCTTTCCATTGTGCTTCTAAATATTATATTAAAAGATGAAGAGTTGGAAAGTGATTATGAAAATGAGTTAAAAGAAATATTGGCAGATTTGTCCCAAGATAAAGAGATGTATTTAAGTAGTAGTAGGTTTTTGGAAAGTATTTTGAATAAAAGTGATTTTTTAAATTTATACAATGATGATTTAGTATATATGCTTGAATGTTCAGAATCATATTTATGGAAGATCAGATCTTTGAAAGAAAATATTGGGGATTATAATAATCTAGTTTATAGACTTGACTTGTTTTAATTATTTAAGTTTTATAAATATTTTTAAATCCGGCTGAAGCCATTCGAACAGGAATGTAATATTGTTTTTGTGTTATTTTACTGTAAATTTTGTTGGGTGAGAATAATTAGATACATTTGATAGACAACAAATTAAAACACAAGATAAATGAGCTTTAATCTTAAATCTGTTGATACTGTTGAGTCGATTTCCAAGGAAGATTTTAAAAAGAATTACCTAGATAAAAGAAAACCTTTAATCATAAAGGGACTTACAAAAGATTGGCCAGCAAGAGAAAAATGGTCAACGGAGTATTTCAAGCAGATTGCTGGAGATATAGAGGTTAAACTTGTAGATAATTCAAAGGCAGATCCGAAAAAAGTAATCAATGCTTCGATTGCGAGTATGAAATTTGGAGAATATCTGGATTTGATAAAGCGTGAACCAACCCAGTTACGTATTTTTTTCTTCAATCTTTTCAAGCACAGACCCGAATTAATTGACGATGTAAAAGTTCCCAAAGAATTAATGGGAGGTTTTATAGAAAGCATGCCTGCTATGTTTTTTGGCGGTTCTAAAGCGATTACTTTTCTGCATTATGATATCGATTTGCCACATCTTTTTCATACTCATTTCGGCGGAAGAAAGCATATTATCTTATTTGATAACAAATGGAAGAAAAGACTTTACTGTCTTCCAAATACCACTTATGCATTAGAAGATTATGATGTTGCCAATCCCGATTTTGAAAAATTTCCAGCGTTGAAAGGAGTAGAAGGCTATGAAGTTTTTCTCGAGCATGGAGATACTTTATTCATGCCAACAGGAATGTGGCACTGGATGCGTTATATAGATGGTTCTTTTTCTCTAACACTTCGCGCATGGGATCAATCTGTTTCTAGAAAAATTGCTAGCGTATGGAGTCTTTTTATGCATGGTGCTGTAGATAGCGCTATAAAAGTAGTTTTTAGAGAACGTTATGCAATTTGGCGTGAAAAATTAGTCTTTAAAATCGCTGAGAAGGAATTGAAGAAGGATTTGAAAAAAGCAGGGTAATTTCGTAGGAATAAAATATTGGTAGAAACAGAACTTATTCCTTTGGGAAATAAGAGCTGGTATTCATAAATTCCATAGGAACGACATATATTGACTTAGTTTTATTTCTTTCTTTTGACAAATTTGACATGTTCAGGAAATTTGATTCTTGTTTTATCCCATTTAATGTTTTCCGAGTTGTAATGTTTGTTGTTTCTTTTATAATAAATGACCGTGTCTTCTTCTTGTGTCGTTCTTCTTATAATAACAAAATCTCGATCTTTTTTGAAATAATTTAAAGATTTATATAAATCGAAAAATATTTTAGAATTTAAAGTATCAGATTGGGATGCAATAAAAGTTTGATTTCGAAAATCATCTTTATAATTCAATTTAATAAAATCATAAATGTTTTTATTTGAAATTTCAATCAAACCTCTTGGATCTAAATCAGCGAAGTATGGAATTGTGTCTGTATTTGGTGTTCCGCATATCATTCCTATGCCTTTATTTTGCAAATAATATGCAGTAGAATCTGAGTTTATGATGAAAGTATTAGTCCCATAAAATAGCCAGCCAGGAATAGGTGGTGGTGGTGGTGGAATTGTGTCTTTGCCACGAATTATTTCTTTGTTATTCTGAGAAATTATATATGGAATGTTTTCAGCTTGATTTTCTTTCTTGCTACAATTCAAAAAGAGAAAACAAATCATAAAACCAATAAAAATTCTAGCCATAAAGAATAAGATTTAAAATAAAGATATAAAAAAATCTCAAGAAGCAATTTCTTGAGATTTTGTATTGAATTTGTATGTTTTTAGAAAGATTATTTCTCTTTCATTAATTTTTCCAAATATTCATTTTTTTCTTTTTCTGCCAAAACCAAACGTTCGTAAAGTTCAACTACTTTATCTAACGGATTAAATGTGCAATGAGTTGGATTGAACATTCCATTTATTCCAGTACTTGTGCTGTTATCGTAAAAATTATTGAAATAATTTATCATGTTTTCTTCTGTAAAGTTTTTAATTGCTTCGGCACTTACTCCAAGAGCTTTTGCTACTTCTGCAAGTTTTGCGTCGTCAATAGTTTCGCTATTTTCTATTGCTGACACAGATTGTTGAGATATTCCTAATGCTTGTGCCAACGCTTCTTGTTTCATATCTTTAAGTTCGCGAATACGGCTTATTTGTCGTCCTATGTGTTTTGGTTTTGTTGCTGTGCTCATAATTCAAAGATATTTATATTACTTTAGAAAAAATAGATTTCCGTAAAAAACAGGTTTGCATTAGTATGATACGCTATTATCATTTATGCAAAAACAAAAATACAATTTTTCAGACAAGTTATTAATTGAACTTATAAAACTTATATGGTTTGAAAACAAAAAATCCCAAGAAGCAATTTTCTTGGGATTTCTATTTTAAGTAGTTTTAAAACTATCTAATATCATTATTTTGAATCAAATCGATATATAAGTTAATCTTATCTTTCAATTCTTTTCTTGGCGTGATAAAGTCTAAGAAACCGTGCTCTAATAAGAACTCAGCAGTTTGGAAACCTTCTGGCAAATCTTTTCCTGTAGTATCGCGAACAACACGAGGACCAGCAAAACCAATCAAAGCGCCTGGTTCAGAGATATTGATGTCTCCTAACATTGCGTAAGATGCAGTTGTTCCACCCGTTGTTGGATCTGTACAAAGAGAGATGTAAGGTAATTTAGCTTCAGCTAATTGAGCTAGTTTTACAGAAGTTTTTGCTAATTGCATTAAAGAATAAGCGACTTCCATCATACGAGCCCCACCAGATTTAGAAATCATTACAAAAGGAAGTTTGTTTTTGATCGCGTGATCAATACCTCTTGCGATTTTCTCACCTACAACTGCTCCCATAGATCCACCGATGAATGCAAAATCCATACAGCAGATTACAAGTTCTTTTCCTTTAGATTTTCCTACTCCCGTACGTACAGCGTCTTTAAGGTGAGTTTTCTCCATCACATCTTTCAATCTGTCTGCATATTTCTTTGTGTCAACAAAGTGCAAAGGATCTTTAGAAGTCATGTTTTTGTCTAACTCAACAAATTCGTTGTTGTCGAATAAAATTTCAAAATAGGTTGCGCTTCCAATTCGAACGTGAAAATCATCTTCAGGGCTTACGAATAAATTTCTCGCTAATTCGTCAGCATCAATAATTTTTCCAGTAGGAGATTTGTACCACAATCCTTTCGGAACGTCCATCTTATCTTCTGTCGCGGTCGTAATCCCTTTTTCTTGTCTTTTAAACCAAGCCATATTGAATGTTTTATTTGTTTGAGGTTTCAAGTTTCAAGTTGCGAAACCTGAAACTTGAAACTTTAAACTTGAAACTTTTTATTATAGTGTATTCACGTTATTTAAATCAGCAAAAGCTTGTTCAAGTCTTGCGTTGAATGTTACTTCGCTTTCACGAACCCATCTTCTTGGATCGTAATATTTTTTGTTTGGAGCATCTGGACCTTCTGGATTTCCAATTTGAGATTTCAAATAGTCAAGGTTTTTAACCATGTAATCACGGATTCCTTCAGTGTATGCAAATTGTAAATCTGTATCGATGTTCATTTTGATAACTCCGTAGCTAATTCCTTCTCTGATTTCTTCAAGTGTAGAACCTGAACCTCCGTGGAATACGAAATCAACTGGATTGTGTCCTGTGTTGAATTTGTTTTGTACGAAATCTTGAGAATTTTTTAAGATTTTTGGAGTTAATTTTACGTTTCCTGGTTTGTAAACACCGTGAACGTTTCCGAAAGCGGCGACAATTGTAAATTTAGGGCTTACTTTAGATAATTCTTCGTAAGCGTAAGCTACTTCTTCTGGTTGAGTATATAATTTTGAGCTGTCAACATCAGAGTTATCAACACCATCTTCTTCACCACCTGTAATACCAAGCTCGATTTCTAGTGTCATACCCATTTTGCTCATTCTAGCTAAGTATTCTTTACAGATTTCGATGTTTTCTTCGATTGGTTCTTCAGATAAATCGATCATGTGAGAGCTGAATAATGGTTTTCCTGTTTCTGCGAAATGTTTTTCAGAAGCATCTAATAAACCATCAATCCAAGGTAAAAGTTTTTTTGCACAGTGGTCAGTGTGTAAGATTACAGTTGCACCGTAAGCTTCTGCCAAAGTATGAATATGTTTTGCTCCTGCGATTCCTCCCGCGATTCGTTGCTTTTTCACCTGCATTTGATAATCCTTTTCCAGCGTTGAATTGAGCTCCTCCGTTAGAAAATTGAATGATAACTGGCGCGTTTAGTTTCGCTGCAGTTTCAAGAACTCCATTAATTGTGCTAGATCCAGTAACGTTTACTGCTGGAAGAGCAAAACCCTTCTCTTTCGCATAATTAAAGATCTCTTGTACTTGATCTCCTGTAGCTACTCCTGGTTTAATGTTATGTGCCATTGTAATTTTTTTTATAGTTGTTTTTAGTTTTTAGGTTGCAAAAATAAGAATTAATTAGCATTAGAACGGATAATTTATACCAAAATTTAAAACCGAGTGTCCAAAATTGTATTCTTTAAACCATCGATCTCCCTTCTCATGCGCCGGATTATAAGTCTTAAAGCCTAAATCTAAACGAATAACAAAAAAGCTTAAATCGTATCTTAAACCAAATCCTGTACCCAAAGCAATTTCTTCTAAATCGTTTAAGTTGTCAAATTTTGCTTTGGAATCTGTAACATTATCGAGGACATTCCAGATATTTCCGGCATCTGCAAACAATGCTCCCTTTACATCTCCAAAAAGTTTGAAACGAAATTCGGCACTTGCTGCAAGTTTCATATTGGCCTCATTAAAGTCGTTTACAGCATTTGTGCTTCCTGGCCCTAAAGCATAAGGTTGCCAAGCACGGTTATCATTAGAACCTCCACCATAATAACTTCGTGAAAACGGAATATAATTTGAGTTTCCAAATGGAATAGCAATTCCAAAGAAGCTTCTAACGGCTAAAACTTTTTCTTTTCCAAAATCCCAGTGCTTGATATAATCAAACTCTGTTTTAACGTATTCTGAATATTCTAGGTTGAAAATCTCATAGTTTCCTTTCGAATTTTTTTGAAGATTTCCAATTTCAGAAACCAGAGTCAATAAAGTTCCAGCTGATTCTATTTTTGTTCTAAATTGATAGAAGTTGTTATCTGCTAAATCTTTTTTAGTTGTTTTGGTAAAAGAAAAACTTGTTGCTAGAATGAAATCATTTTCAGTCAAACGAATTCGTCTTTCTTCTATACTTGAAACTTCCTGGTATTGTGCGTCACTTGGTGTTAAAGCAGTTTTGTTTGTTAAAACATCATTAGTAAATCCTGTTGTTCCTTTAGGTATGGTTAGATCTTTTCTTGCTTGTTCTTCTGTAGTTTCTCCCCAGTTGTCAGGGTTGACATTGTAGTCTTTTCCAATACCGTTCAAATCATCATAAGAAGATGTATATACATTAAAGTAGTTCCCTGGATTTAAGTTTCGAACAAACTGTGCGTTCAATAATTCTAGTTTTGCAGTATTATGACGTTTTGGGCTCCAATTATATGAGATACCTCCTGTGAAGTTTTCTTTATCCAAGCCTATATTTCGCTGTTTGGAAAAACCAGATGATATAGAAGTGTACGGAATCATACTTTTCGGAATGATTTTCTCGGTTCCAAAAGGCAGTAAAATTCTCGGAAAATTCAATTTCATATCCAAACCATATTCCGAAACGTTAAAGAAATTATTGTTCGGATTAGCCATATCTCTAGATGAACCAATATTTAAACGAGCTGAAATTTCAAGGGTCTCTGCTCGATTAAATACATTTCGAATCGTTTCAGAAATACTGGCTCCAATTCCGAAATCCTGAATGTTAGAGTGTGTTACGTCAAGAGTAGTTCCAAAACTGTATTTTTTTCTCGGAGTCAAATAAACATTAGCGATAAGAGATTGTGCTGTAGAATCTCTCTTGTCTACTTCGTACTGAATAGAAGGATAGTTGAAAATCCTTAAATTGTTCAAAGAACGAGAAGAAAGAGTTGTTCTAAAATCGGCAAACGTACTTCCTTTTGTAATAAAAATAGCATCAGTAATGGCGCGCGGTCTATATTTTAACCCTTTGTAACTGTAAAGGTTAAAGTTGTTGTAACTTACGCTATCTGTTGGTTTTTTCTTAGCATTGGCGAGCAGAATAATCGGTGTAGATATTTACATCACTAATCTTATATAATTTAAAAGGTTCGGTACGGCTTGAATCTTTTTCCTGTATATTATTGTTATTAATAATTAAGGTGACATCGGCTTTTGCTTTTTTGCCAATCGTGTCAATGTCAAAAGTTACATAAGTAGGTTGAAAATAATAAGCTCCGTGATTTCTAAAGTAAGTTGTAATACGGTTTTTCTCTTCTTCAAAATCTGTAGTTTTGTACTGATTTCCAGATTTTAATAGAGAAGGCTCATTATTAGTTCTATATAATGAGTCTAGTGCAGGAGTCATTATTTTGGTTCTAATAGTATCCAATTTATAAGCAGGTCCTGTTGTAATATTGTAATTAATCGCGGCTCTTTTTATACCAACAGTATCAATTGTATATCCTGTTTGAACATTGAAAAAACCATTGTTGAAATAGTAGTATTTTAAACGTAATAATGATTTTTTGGTTTTTGAAGTGTCAATTATTACAGGTGGTTCGCCAGTGTTTTTTAGAAATTCATGAATTCCTTTATAATAAAAAGATTGCCCAAGACGATCTACTTGTTTTGCAGAAAAAATTTTAGACATACGCTCATACTTTCCAGGATTGTTTTTAAATTTTGCCTGATAAGTAGAATCTGGATTTAAATTGGCTAAATTGTATAAATTTAATCGAAGCTTATAACCTAATAATTTACCATTTGGCTTTTGGTACATTTGGTTTGAAGCCGTTTCGTCACTTGTAGATTTTCCGTTAACTAGAATATTATTTTTTACAAGAAGGTTTTTTCCATCGGGAACTCTTTTTACGGCATTACAAGCGCAAATTAATATTGCAATTAGAAGAAATGCTATTATTTTTGTGGAATTATTTTTCAAGTGTTTTTTAATATTTAATTCAAAAGTACATTATTTTATGGTTAGTAAAAACCAAATAAAGCTTATCTCTAGTTTGCATCAAAAAAAGCGGCTGTTTTGCCAATCAATTATTCTTTGCTGAAGGAGTAAAAGTAATTCAAGAATTGCTGCAATCCAATTTTGAATTAGAACATTTATACACCACATTGAATGATTTTGAAACGGTTCAAGCTTCAAAACGAACACTTATTAATGAACAAGAACTGAAAAAAATAAGTGCTTTGTCGACTCCAAATTCTTGTTTGGCGGTTTTTAAAATTCCAGCCGAAAAGAAGGCAATCGATTCAGGCTTGATTGTGGCGCTAGACGATATTAGAGACCCAGGAAATCTAGGAACTATTTTGCGTCTGTGCGATTGGTTTGGTATTAAGCAGATTGTCTGTTCTAAAGAAACGGTAGATATTTATAACCCGAAAGTCGTACAAGCTACCATGGGATCAATTACCAGAGTAAATGTAAGCTATGTTGATTTAAAACTTTTTCTTGCTCAAACTAAACTGCCAGTTTTTGGAACTTTTATGGACGGAGAAAATATTTATCAATCCAAATTGCCTCAAGAAGGAATCATTATTATGGGTAATGAAGCCAACGGAATTTCTGGAGAAATTGAAAAAATAGTAACTAATCGTCTAACAATTCCTAGATTTGGAGAGCTTCAAAAAACGGAAAGTTTAAATGTAGCTACTGCAACAGCAATTATTCTTAGTGAATTTAAACGAAATAGTTGATATTTTGTTTTAATGAAAAGTGAAATTTATTAAAATAGCTCTAGATTTCATCGAATCGATATTTCCAGTCCAAGGGCTGTCTGGAGTTTTATCTCTAATAAGTTCATCTGT
Source organism: Flavobacterium ginsengisoli (assembly GCF_029625315.1). NCBI lineage: Bacteria > Pseudomonadati > Bacteroidota > Flavobacteriia > Flavobacteriales > Flavobacteriaceae > Flavobacterium > Flavobacterium ginsengisoli. Next base: position 3,019,637 of record NZ_CP121110.1, on the reverse strand, counting down.
TATGCCGAACATTCCTCTAACAGAAGGAGAAAAAATAAAGTATTCGGTAAAGATATCAATCCCTAAACCTAACTCGTAAGCAGCAGTCCATTGTTTTACTCTGAATTTTTGCTCAAAGTTATCGTCTTGAGATTTGGCATTGCTAGATAAATTTAAAGTTGTAGACATACCGCCAACTAAATACGGACGTATATTTCCTGTACGCAAGGCAGAAAATTTCAATAATAAAGGGAAGTGAATATAAGTACTATTTACTTCTCTTAAATAGTCGGTCTCTTTGTTGCTTATTCCAGGAAAATATAAATCTCGTTTAGTATAATACAAACCAGGTTCAAAACGCAGGTTGATATATTCCTGAAGTCTTAAATCGGCTACAACACCAACATTAAAACCAGTAGTTTTTTTAACCTGAATATCTTGCTGTACAGGAGTTTTGTAGTCAAATTTAAAGTCGAAACTATTAAAACCTAGATAATAGCCAAAGTAGATGCGCTGCTTTTGCCAGTTTTCAAGATTAATGATAGGATCTTTGCTAAACATATTTTTAGCAAATTGAGAATGTCCTTTTGTCGTTAAGACCAATAAAAATAAGATTACAACTTTTTTCATACTATTTTTTAGATGCAGAATAAATTGTTGCGACACCAAAAGTTTGGGGCATTGCCACAACATCTATAAACCCAGTTTTTCTTAAAATATTGTTTAAGGCTTCACCATAAGGAAAAGCTGCCGCCGATTCGGATAAATAACCATAGGCATCATTATCTTTAGAAAATAATTTTCCGATTAGAGGAAGTATATTTTTACTGTAAAAATTATAACCTTGTTTATAAGGGAATTTATTTGGAACAGAAGTTTCTAATATAACAAATACTCCGTTTGGTTTTAAAACTCTTAAAATTTCTGCAAAACCTTTTTCTAAGTTTTCAAAATTTCTCACACCAAAGCCAACAGTAATAGCATCAAAATAATTGTCTTCAAATGGCATGTTTTCAGAATCGCCCAAAACTAGTTCAATAACATTAGAAAGCTTTTTTTCTTCAACTTTCTTTTTTCCAACTTCCAGCATTCCGGCAGAAATATCTAGACCAACAATTTTTTCAGCATTAGTTTGTGCCATCAAAATTGCTAAATCGCCAGTTCCTGTTGCAATATCCAAAATGACTTTTGGTTTTTTGTCTGATACGATCTTTAATACTTTTTTGCGCCATTTAACATCAATTCCAAATGAAATTACACGATTCAAATTGTCGTAATTCCCAGAAATGGTATCAAACATTTGGGTTACTTGCTCTTTTTTACCTAAGGTAGAGTCTTTATACGGAGTTACTTTTTCAGACATTTTTTTTATTTAGGCAAATATAAACAATCTAGTTTAACTGTAATTGAGTTTTTTAATTTGTAAAATAAATGTTTTGCAGAGTTTGTTTTAGAACAGATTTACAGGCTGTTTTGGCATCCCTAAATTTAGGGATTTTGGTAAAATCCCTAAAACGCGGTATTGTGCAATCACGTTATTATGAGCAACTTTGTTCAAGTAAAAATGATTAAAGTTTAATGATTGATAAAGTTGCTATAACTTAAACAAGTGGTTGCTTTTTTGCGCTGGTAATTCATTTGTTCTTGAAAGAGTTTGTAAAGTATTGTTCTTGGGGGGAAATACTGTATTTAAGTGCAAAGTACGTTCTTAGGATTAAATTTGTTTTTGGAAATTTTAATTTTCTGCCTTTAATATCTTAGTGGTATTTGTTATTAAAGGCCTTTGGGATTTAGGTCCCAATAACATTAAATGTTATTCAGTTTTACAAATGTTTCTTGACATTTGTGATTTTTTTTAGACAAAATTTTTCTTGAGCGAGTTAGGCTTCAAAATCAATTATTTAAAAACATCCTCCCTTAAAAGAGGATGTTTTTTATTTATTTTCTAATGTAAGTTTCATAGGTGTAATCATAAAGATGCTTTTCATCTTTATAATTTTCTTCAGATTCGACCAAAATCCATTCATTTTTATTGATTTTCGGAAAAAAAGCATCTGCATCAAACGAATGATGAACTTTTGTTAATTCAATAATATCGGTAAACGGAAGAGCAAGATTATAAATTTCTCCACCGCCAATAACATAACTATCATCATTTTCAGGACATAGCGCAATTGCCTTTTCAATGCTGTCTACTACAATACATCCTTCTGGGTTGTAATTTTCTTGACGAGAAATTACAATATGAACGCGATCTGGTAACGGTTTTGGAAAACTTTCAAAAGTTTTTCTTCCCATAATGATATGATGACCAGTAGTAAGCGATTTAAATCTTTTAAAATCATTTGGCAAATGCCATACTAATTCGTTGTTTTTTCCAAGCGCATTATTTTCGGCTGCAGCCGCTATCATTATAATCATGGTATGCTTAACTAAATTTTATTTTCATTCTCTTCATTAATAGAAGATTCTAGCTGACTGATTCTTTTTTGCTGTAAAGCAACTAATCGGTCAATTTGTTCTCTTTCCCATTTCTTATTCATAAAACGGTCCGTTATATATACCTTTATAAAATGTAGAATAAAAAGGAAAAGCCAAATTGTAATACCCCAAATACACCAATTTTGAGTTGTACCCTCTCCAAATCCAAAAAATTTATTGGCAATAAATAAAAATAAACTTCCAAGCAGGAAAAGAACAAAATGAAAATATAAGACCTTTTTTTGTCTTAATCGGCGTCTAGCGTATTCGTATTGTTCGTGTACTTCTTTTTCCATAAGATAAAAATGAGATTATAAAGTTAAAATTTATTTTTGAAAGTCAATATTTTGAATATGGAATATTTGCCTTTTGCAGATATAAGAATTTGAAAAACAAAATTTTAACCACTTTAAATTGCAGATAAAGCGAAAATATTAAGCTGTTTTTGGTATTATCATAAATCGCTTCTGAAGGTAGTTAGTGTTTCATTGAATTTAATTAATTTTAGATGTATAAATCTAAAAACGAAATAGTTATGTCTTTAAAGAAACAATTTGTGAAAACGAAACCCGTATGTAAAGTGACGTTTTCAATAGATGCTAAAGATGCAAATTCGGCAGCTGTTGTTGGAGATTTCAATAATTGGAATGCTGAAGAAGGAACTCTGAGTAAATTGAAAAATGGAACTTTTAAAGCAACTTATGACTTGGTTAAAGATGCTATTTATGAATTTAAGTATCTGATTGACGGAAATTATGTGAACGATCCAGAAGCCGATTCTTATAAATGGAATGATTACGCTGGAAGTGAAAACAGTGTTTTAGTTGTATAAAAAAAATCCGCTATTAAAGCGGATTTTTGTTTTTTATACTGCAACACTTCCTTTAATGGCAGGGTGTGGATCGTAATCTACAAGTGTGAAATCATTAAAATCAAAATCAAAAATGTTTTTAATCTCAGGATTTAAAATCATTTTTGGTAATGGTTTTGGTTCACGCGTTAATTGCAGTTCCAATTGTTCAAAATGATTATTATAAATATGTGCATCACCAAAAGTGTGAATAAATTCGCCTGGCTCTAAATCGCATACTTGTGCAATCATCATAGTTAGCAATGCATAAGAAGCAATGTTAAAAGGAACTCCTAAAAAGATATCGGCACTTCGCTGATACAATTGGCAAGATAATTTTCCTTTTGTTTCTCCTTTTTCAAGATCTGGACTTGCTACATAAAACTGGAAAAAAGCATGGCATGGAGGCAAAGTCGCTTTGTTATTGGCTACATTATCCTCAAAAGATTTTTTAGTATCTGGTAAAACCGATGGGTTCCATGCGGAAACTAGCATTCTTCGGCTATTCGGATTTGTTTTTAATTCTTTAATTAATTCAGAAATCTGATCTATTTCTTCACTATTCCAATTACGCCATTGGTGGCCGTAAACAGGTCCTAAATCACCATTAGAATCTGCCCATTCGTCCCAAATTTTGACTCCATTTTCTTGAAGGTATTTTACGTTTGTATCGCCTTTTAAAAACCAAAGCAATTCGTAAATGATCGATTTTAAATGAAGTTTTTTTGTTGTAACCATTGGGAAGCCCTCACTTAAATCAAAACGCATTTGGTAACCAAAAACACTTTTTGTTCCAGTTCCAGTTCGGTCTCCTTTTTGATTGCCGTTTTCTAAAACGTGTTTTACTAAATCTAAGTATTGCTTCATCTTTGTTTAATCGTTTAATCGTGGATCTGTTTAATTGTAAATTTGTTTAATCGATTTAACGAATAAACGGTTTAACGATTAAACATCAAAATTTATCTTCTAGAGATTTCGTCTCTAATTTTTGTCGCTTTTTCGTAATCTTCCTGAGAAACGGCTTGATCTAAAAGCTCGTTTAGTTCTTGTAAACTATGTTTTGCGTAAACGTCTCCAGATTGGTTGCTTTCTTCTTCGTGTCCAAAAGTTTCAGGGTTTGAAAGAACATCATCAATTTCTTGAGCGCCAGAATCTGTTTCAGCAGTGTTTGATTTTAAATAAATACCAGCTTTATCTAAAATGTTTTTATAAGTAAAAATAGGAGCGTTGAAACGTAATGCTAAGGCAATTGCATCAGAAGTTCTAGCATCTATAATCTCTTCGATTTTATCTCTTTCGCAGATTAAGCTAGAATAAAAAACACCATCAACTAATTTGTGAATGATAACTTGCTTAACCACAATGTCAAATCTTTCAGCAAAATTTTTGAATAAATCATGTGTTAACGGACGTGGCGGTTTTATTTCTTTTTCTAAAGCAATAGCGATTGACTGGGCTTCAAAAGCACCAATAACAATAGGTAATTTTCTTTCGCCATCCACTTCATTCAAAATTAAGGCATAGGCGCCATTTTGAGTTTGACTGTATGAAATTCCTTTTATGGATAATTTTACTAGACTCATATATGTTTGTAAAAAAGGCACTTAGCACCTTATTTTAATACTGTTTTGGTTTAAAAAATAAAGTCGCAATTTTAATCAAAAAATATGGAACAAAAAAGTCGCCTATAAACAAAGATACAACATCTTGTTTTTAGGCAACAATATTTTTAAAGAGAATTCTTTGTGTTAAGAGTGCTGAGCTTTAAAAGCTTTTAATTTCTCTGTTAATTGTGGTACAATTTCAAAAGCATCCCCAACTACACCATAATCAGCCACTTTAAAGAAAGGAGCTTCAGGATCATTGTTGATTACTACTTTTACTTTAGAAGAGTTAATACCTGCAATGTGTTGGATAGCTCCAGAAATACCGATGGCAATATATAAGTTTGTTGCAACTGGTTTTCCTGTTTGTCCAACGTGCTCGCTGTGAGGTCTCCATCCTAAATCTGAAACTGGCTTAGAACAAGCAGTAGCAGCGCCAAGAACAGCAACAAGATCTTCTACTAACCCCCAGTTTTCTGGACCTTTTAGTCCGCGTCCGCCAGAAACTACGATATCTGCATCAGCAATAGAAACTTTTCCAGAAACTTTTTCTACAGATTCTACTTTTACACCAAAATCATTGTCTCCAATTGTTGGATTGAAATCTTCTGCTGCAGCCGCTCCTGCGCTTTCAAAAAGTCCGTAAGAATTTTTAGCTAGACCAAGAACTTTTACATCTGTATCGATTTGTGTAATGTTGAAAGCTTTGTTTGAAAAAGCATTTCTTTTTACTTGAAAAGGAGAAGTGCTAACTGGCAACCCAACTACATTTGAAGCGAAACCAGCATTTAAAGCTACCGCAACTAGTGGAGAAAGGTAAATACTGTCTGTTGTAGAAGAAAGCAATACTACTTTTGTTCCTTCTTTCTCAGCAACTTGTTTAATAACATCAGCGTAAGCTTTTGCGTTAAAACCAGCTAATTTATCATTGCTTACTTTTAAAACTTTATCAACTCCGTATTTGCCTAATTCGCTCACATCGCTGATGTTTACAGTTAAAGCTGTAACAGTTGTTCCTAATGATTCAGCTACTTTTTTTGCATAAGAAGCTAATTCGAAAGCAACTTTTTTAAATTTTCCTTCTGCAGATTCTGCATATATTAATATTGACATAATTTTTTTTGTTTAAAGTTTAAAGTTCATAAATTGAGACTGAAAACTGATTACTGAATACTAGATTACCTTCGCTTCGTTGTGTAATAAATTGATTAACTCATCTAAATTATCTGCAGAAACTAATTTCACTGCTGATTTTGGAGCTGGTTTTTCAAATTTCACCGCTTTTGTGTTTACAGTCGCATCAACTGGCTCAAGGATAGTTAAAGCTTTTGTTCTTGCAGTCATAATTCCTCTCATGTTCGGGATACGTAAATCTTTTTCCTCAACAAGACCTTTTTGACCTCCAATAATTAATGGAAGAGTAGTGCTTACAGTTTCTTTTCCACCGTCAATTTCACGAACTGCTTTTACATTGTTTCCGTCAATTGTTAAAGCTGTACAAGAGTTTAAGAAGTTAGAACCTAAAATTCCTGCGATCATTCCAGGAACCATTCCTCCGTTATAATCCAAAGATTCTTTTCCCGCTATTACAAGATCATAACCTCCGTTTTTAATAACTTCTGCTAATTGCTTAGCAACAAAAAATCCGTCAGTTGGATTTGCATTCACACGAATTGCTTCGTTTGCACCAATTGCTAATGCTTTACGCAAAGTTGGTTCAGTATCAGGACCTCCAACGTTTACAACCGTTACATTTGCACCTTGTTGTTCTTGAAACCAGATAGCGCGTGTAAGACCAAATTCGTCGTTAGGGTTAATTACATATTGTACTCCATTAGTGTCAAATTCTGAGTCACCGTTGGTAAAGTTAATTTTTGAAGTAGTATCAGGCACATGGCTGATGCAAACTAGTATTTTCATAAGTATATATTTTGAATTTATAATATGCTTTTACAAATTTAGAATTTAATTTGGAATAATTATACTATGCATGCATAATATTTTTCAAAACTATTACGATTTCGCAGATTGTTCAGTTTTGAATGATTTTCATCGGAATCTAAAAATAAAATAATACTCATTTTGTCTGATTGTTAGGAATTTTGCAATAACTGACAGTTGAGGAGTAGATTAATTTTTGTCTGAGAAATACTATTTTTTGGTTTTTTACGTTATGATGAATGAATTTGAAGAAAAATAAGAATTAAACAAATGAATAAAAGTTTGTCTAAAAAATATTCTGGAATAGATTAAGTGTGAATTGTACGTTATTATATCGATTTCGTTAATATCACAATAAAGTTTAAAAAGTTAAAACCAGAGAACAGATAGAAGTTCATGCGATTTTAAATTCAATTTTTGCATTTAAGTTATTTAAAATATTTATTTTTGCTTTTCAGAAAATTCAACATACAATATAAAATATGAGAACAATACAATTTAGAGAGGCCATTTGTGAAGCAATGAGCGAAGAAATGCGTCGCGATGAATCCATATATTTAATGGGAGAAGAGGTTGCAGAATACAATGGAGCTTACAAAGCTTCTAAAGGAATGCTTGCTGAGTTTGGTGAAAAAAGAGTAATCGATACTCCAATTGCTGAGCTTGGATTTTCAGGAATTGCAGTAGGTTCTGCAATGAACGGAAACCGCCCTATTGTAGAATATATGACATTCAACTTCTGTTTAGTTGGTATTGATCAAATTATAAATAACGTCGCTAAAATGCGTCAAATGACAGGAGGACAGTTTAATGTGCCTATCGTTTTCCGTGGACCAACAGCTTCTGCTGGTCAATTAGGAGCTACTCACTCACAAGCTTTAGAAAACTGGTTTGCTAATACTCCAGGTTTAAAAGTTGTTGTTCCTTCAACTCCTTATGATGCAAAAGGACTTTTAAAATCAGCTATCCGTGATAACGATCCAGTTATTTTCATGGAATCTGAGCAAATGTACGGAGACAAAGGTGAAGTGCCAGATGGAGAATATACAATCCCGTTAGGTGTTGCTGATGTTAAACGTGAAGGAACAGATGTAACTATCGTTTCATTCGGAAAAATCATCAAAGAAGCTTTTATTGTCGCTGATGAATTAGCAAAAGAAGGTATTTCTTGTGAGATTATCGATTTAAGAACAGTTCGTCCAATGGATAAAGATGCGATCTTAAAATCGGTTAAAAAAACAAACCGTTTAGTAATTCTTGAAGAAGCTTGGCCAGTTGCCAGCCTTTCTTCTGAAATCTCTTATATCGTTCAAGAACAAGCATTCGACTTCCTTGATGCGCCAATTCAACGTATTACAACAGCAGATACTCCTGCACCGTATTCTCCAGTATTGCTTAAAGACTGGTTGCCAAATGCTGGTGATGTAGTAAAAGCAGTTAAAAAAGTATTATACAAATAATACAAATACAAAATACTCATAAAACTTCATCAGACAACATGGATTGGTGAAGTTTTTTTTACTTTATAATGAACAAATTAACTCTACTTCTCTTATATATTGTATTTGCATTTGCGAATGTTGTTACTGCACAAACCAAAGTGAGTGGAGTTGTTTTGGACAAATCGAATCAGCCAATACCTTTTGCAAATGTAGTTTTTAAAGGTTCTAATATTGGGATTGTTTCCAATGAAGACGGTCGTTTTTATTTAGAATCGCCAAATACTTATACCGCACTTTTGGTTACTTCAGCAGGATTTTCAGATAAAGAAGTTCCTTTAGACAAAGCAGTTAATTATAATTTTAAAATTGTTTTGTTCGAAGAGCAAGTGCTTAACGAAGTTGTAATTTATACTGGAAAAACTTCTAAAAAGAATAATCCAGCATTGGATATTTTGAGAAAAATTTGGGAAAGAAAACGTAAAAACGGATTATACCTATTTAATCAGTATCAAATGCAGAAGTATGAAAAAGTGGAGTTTGACATGAACACAATTGATAGTGCTTTCATGAAGAATAAGCTTTTTAAGGGAATGGAGTTTATCTTTAATCACGTTGATACTTCAGACGTTACGGGAAAAACCTATTTGCCAATTTTTATCAACGAATCGGTTTATGATGTTTACGGAGATAATAAATTAAAAAAGGTAAAAGAAAATCTTACTGGAAATAAAATGTCTGGTTTCAATGGAAATCAGCAGATTTTATCTTTCGTTAAAGATCTTTATTCTGACTATAATATTTATGACAATCACCTGAAATTCTTTGATAAGAGTTTTACAAGTCCGCTTTCAAGAACAGGAATCGATGTTTACAATTATGTTTTAAAAGACAGTGCTTATATCGATAAAAAATGGTGTTATAATATTGTTTTTTATCCTAGACGTAAAAACGAATTAACTTTTAAGGGAGATTTTTGGGTTAACGATACCACTTTTGCGATCAAGAAAATTAATATGGGTGTGACGAAAAGCGCCAATATTAACTGGGTAAAAGATATTTATATTGAACAGGAATTTGAAGTAGAAAACGACTCAGTTTTCCTTTTGACACGTGATTACATGATGTCTGATTTTGCTTTAAATAAAAAAGAAAAATCAAAAGGAGTTTATGGTAAAAGAACAACTTTATACCGCAATCATAAATTCAACATTCAGAAACCGGAGAAGTTTTATAAAGAAGAAGTCAATTTTATTGATAATGCTGTTTACGAACGACCGCCTGAGTTTTGGGAAGAAAATCGTTTTGAAAAATTAAATAAAGATGAGCAGGGTATTTATAAAATGCTTGATACACTGCAGACAGTCAAGCGATTTAAGCGACTATATAATCTGGTCTCTATTTTAGGAAGTGGTTACATCGAATTTAAAAACTTCGATTACGGGCCTATATTTTCAACTTTTGGATATAACGAAGTCGAAGGTTTGAGATTGAGAGTAGGAGGAAGAACCTATTTTGGACCAAATGATCCATGGCGTCTTCAAGCTTATACCGCTTACGGATTTGATGATAATAAATTCAAATATGGTGTTTCCGGAAAATGGATGGTTGACAAGAAAAACCGAGTTATCATTTCTGGAGGAAATAGACGAGATATTGAACAGATTGGTGCAAGTTTAACCACTACAAATGACGTTTTAGGACGAAGTTTTGCATCTTCGGCCTTATTTACTACTGGAAGTAATGGGAAATTGACCAATATTAATTTGAGTAACATTTCTGTAGAAATGGAGCCTAAAAAGAATTTTATTGTCTCGGCAGGGCTCTCATATCGAACACTAGAATCGGCATCGAAGACCTTTAGTTTGGATTATTATACAACTTTACCAACCGCAGCAAATCCAGCAGGTGTTGTCGAAAGTATGGTAAAGCAATCTGAAGCCAATATTCAGTTTGAGTTTATGCCAAACAGAAAAACGATTGGTTATGGTGTAGAAAGGAGTTTAGTTGATAGTCCTTTTAGCCATTTCTTCGTGAATTTCAGTTACGGATTAAAAGGAGTTTTTGATAGTGATTTTGCGTACGAAAAAATTCAAGTTTTCTATAGACAGCCAATTATTATCGGGCCTTTAGGAAGAACAAATATTACAATCGAAACAGGAAAAACTTTTGGTACAATTCCGTTAGGTTTGATGAGCGTAATTCGGGTAACCAGACTTATTTTACAATCGAAAATACATTCAGTAACTTGAATTTCTATGAATTCGTTACAGATCAATATACAACCTTGCAGTGGAATCATGATTTTGGCGGAAGATTGTTTGCCAGAATTCCATTCATGAGAAAACTGAACTGGAGAGAGTTTATCGGAATTAGAGCCGTTCACGGAACTATTTCTGATGCCAATCGCGCCATCAATGCTTCAGGATTACCTTATAACGCTCCTGAAAAAGTATACTGGGAATATAATGCAGGAATTGGAAATATTTTTAAAGTTTTCCGTCTTGATTTCTCTTGGAGAGGAAATTATTTAGATATGCCAGACGCACACAAATTTGCAATTAAAGGATCTTTCGGGTTTTATTTTTAATTATATTTTAGAGGCAAAGGTTCAAAGTTACAGAGTCGCAAAGGTTTAAAAATCTTTGCGATTTTTTTTGTTTAAATGTTTTACCTCACGCAGATTTTGCAGATAAGGCAGATTTGATATTCTTTAAAACGTTTAATTTATCTGCTAAATCTGCTAGATCTGCGAGAACTAAAAATTAGTTTATAGTGTTTTTTGTTTAATTTTGATAAAGACTTTAATGACTTATGCAAGAAGCCATCGATTTTTTAACCAATAAAAATCCTGTATTTTTAGAAATTATTGAGAAATACGGATTGCCTCCAATTCCAAGACGTCCGCCTGGATTTGAAACTTTGGTTTTATTAATACTTGAACAGCAAGTTTCTATAGATTCGGCGAAAGCCACATTTTTAAAAATCAAAGCTTACAAAACTTGCAATCCCGAAAATATGGCTGTTTTGACTGATGAGGAATTTAGAAATTTGGGAGTAAGTCGCCAGAAAACAAAATATATAAAGATTTTAGCGGAAGCGGTTTTAAACAAAGAATTAGATATTGAAAGTTTAGCTTCAAAATCGGCAAAACAAGTTCGTGAAGAACTCATTAAACTAAAGGGAATCGGTAATTGGACAATTGATATTTATCTGATGTTTTGTTTGGAAGAACCCGATTTAATTCCGCTTGGCGATATAGCAGTAATAAATACGATCAAAGAATTGCTGGATATTCATGACAAACAGGAAATGGAAATTCATGCAGAACAGTGGAGTCCGTATCGATCTTATGCAACCTATTTGCTTTGGCATTATTATTTAAAGAAGAGAAATCGAAGTATTACCTATTAAATGCTTGTTTTTTAAACTTTAATGCGCATAATTTAACCTTGTTTTTTATTGTAAAACTAGATTCTTTAGTTATTTTTGCAACCGAAATTATAGAAACAATAAAAAACGAAAATGACCGCAGACAAATTAACGACTTTCGATGTGTTAATCGAAATACCACGAGGAAGCAGAAATAAATATGAGTACGATTTTGAAATTAAAAGAATGCGTTTTGACAGAATGTTATTCTCTTCAATGATGTACCCAGCTGATTACGGATTTATTCCAGAAACTTTAGCTTTAGATGGTGATCCTCTTGACGTATTAGTTTTGGTAAACGAGCCAACTTTCCCTGGATGTGTTATGGAAGTGAAACCAATTGGTGTATTCCACATGGCAGATGATAAAGGACCAGACGAGAAAATTATTTGTGTACCAGTTTCAGATCCAATCTGGAATTCATTAAACGATCTTTCTGATATTAACGCTCACTTATTAAAAGAAATCGAGCACTTTTTCCAAGTTTACAAAGACCTTGAAAACAAAAAAGTAGATGTAGAAGGATGGGGAGACGTAAAAGAAGCTTACGACATTATCGCTGAGTGTACAAAACGTTTTGATGACATTGAAAATAAACCGGCTGGATTATTTAGCATTAAATAATTTTAACCGCATTCTAATATAAAAAAAGCAATACTGCCGTCAGGAGTATTGCTTTTTTGTTTAAATTCGTTTCAGTTAGATTGTTGACTATTAACCAAAACCATTAATATATTATGAATGCATTTATGATTTACCTGCCAATTATAATGGCAGTTTTAGGATTACTTTTCATGGGAATAAAAAGGACTTGGGTTTTAAAACAAGACGCTGGAGACGGTAAGATGAAAGAGATTTCAGATTACATTTACGAAGGAGCCTTAGCCTTTCTAAAAGCCGAATATAAACTATTAACCATCTTTGTAATTATTGCCAGTTTAGCTTTGGCAGGAATTACTTTTATTCCAGGAGTAAAAACACATTTATTAATCGTAATTGCCTTTATTTTTGGTGCATTCTTTTCTGCTTTAGCAGGAAATATGGGAATGAAAATCGCAACAAAAACAAACGTTAGAACTACTCAGGCAGCTCGTACAAGTTTACCCCAAGCTCTTAAAGTTTCTTTTGGTGGCGGAACAGTAATGGGATTAGGTGTTGCTGGATTAGCCGTTTTAGGATTAACATCATTTTTTATAATTTTCTTTCATTTATTCTCTGGTGGAGTTTGGAAAGATACAGATACAATGACAGTTGTTTTAGAGACATTAGCGGGATTTTCGCTTGGTGCAGAATCAATCGCTTTGTTTGCTAGAGTGGGTGGTGGAATCTACACAAAAGCAGCCGATGTTGGAGCAGATTTAGTTGGTAAAGTTGAAGCTGGAATTCCAGAAGATGATCCACGTAATCCTGCTACAATTGCAGATAACGTAGGAGACAACGTGGGAGACGTTGCAGGTATGGGAGCCGATTTATTTGGTTCTTATGTAGCAACTGTTTTGGTCGCAATGGTTCTTGGAAACTATGTGATAAAAGATATGGGTGGAAGTATCAATGATGCTTTTGGCGGAATTGGACCAATTTTGCTTCCAATGGCAATTGCTGGTTTCGGAATTTTGTTTTCAATTATCGGAACAACTTTAGTAAAAATCTCAGATGACAATGCTAAAGAAGCACAAGTACAGAAAGCATTAAATATAGGGAACTGGGTTTCTATTGTTTTAACCGCTGTGGCTTGTTTCTTCTTAGTACAGCACATGCTTCCTGAAACAATGCAAATGACTTTCTTTGGAGAAGGTTCTAAAGCGATTTCATCAATGCGTGTTTTCTACGCTACATTAGTCGGATTAGTTGTAGGTGGCGCTATTTCATCAGTAACAGAATATTATACAGGATTAGGAACAAAACCAGTTATGGCAATTGTTCAAAAATCATCTACAGGAGCGGGAACAAACGTAATTGCAGGTTTGGCAACCGGAATGATTTCTACTTTCCCAACCGTATTATTGTTTGCGGTGGCAATTTGGATTTCGTATGCTTTAGCAGGATTCTATGGAGTAGCTTTAGCAGCTTCTGCAATGATGGCTACAACAGCAATGCAATTGGCAATCGATGCTTTCGGACCAATTTCTGATAATGCTGGAGGTATTGCCGAAATGAGCGAATTGCCAAAAGAAGTTCGTACTAGAACCGATATTTTAGATTCAGTTGGAAATACAACTGCAGCAACAGGAAAAGGATTTGCAATTGCTTCTGCAGCCTTAACTTCATTGGCATTATTTGTCGCTTATGTAACCTTTACAGGAATCGACGGAATTAATATTTTTAAAGCGCCAGTTTTAGCGATGTTATTTGTTGGTGGAATGATTCCAGTAGTTTTCTCTGCTTTGGCAATGAATTCTGTTGGAAAAGTCGCAATGGATATGGTGTACGAAGTTCGCCGTCAGTTCAAAGAAATTCCTGGAATTATGGAAGGAACAGGAAAGCCAGAATACGGAAAATGTGTTGAGATTTCTACAAAAGCGGCTTTACGTGAAATGATGCTTCCAGGGATTTTAACGATTGGTTTCCCAATTTTAATTGTTCTTTTAGGAAAATTAGTTTACTCAGACAACAATCAGTTAATTGCTGAAATGTTAGGAGGATATATGGCAGGAGTTACTGTTTCTGGCGTACTTTGGGCAGTTTTTCAAAACAATGCTGGAGGTGCTTGGGATAATGCTAAAAAATCTTTTGAGGCAGGAGTTATGATTAACGGAGAAATGACTTATAAAGGTTCTGATGCGCATAAAGCAGCGGTAACAGGAGATACAGTTGGAGATCCGTTTAAAGATACTTCTGGACCATCAATGAATATTTTAATCAAATTAACTTGTTTGATTGGATTGGTAATTGCTCCAATTTTAGGAGAAGGCCACGAATCATCAGATATCGCAGGAAAAGCTTCTTGCTGTGCTAAAACAGAAATGCATGCAGGGATGTCTAAATGTGGCGATATGTCTGGAATGACAAAAGAAGAATGTATCAAGATGTGTAAAGAAAAAGGTTGTTCTGAAGAAGAAACAGCAAAGTGTCTGGCTCATTTTGATGCAAACGGAAAATATGCGCATACAGAAAGCCAATCGGTTCGTGTTGAAGTTAAAAATATTAACGGAAAAACTACGGGAACGGTTACTAAAACAGTAGATGGAAAAACAACAACCGAAGTTTTTGAAGGAACTGAAGAAGAAGTTTTAGCAAAAGTTGAAGTCGCAAAATAACAACTTTGTCAAAGTTTAAAACTTTGACAAAGTTTCTTAAAACAGAAAAAGCCTCTAAAAATATTTTAGAGGCTTTTTCGTATTCGTATATAAACTATATTTTTAGAACAATCCGTTCAATTCAGCATCAATTTTATTAATGATATCTCCTAAATCCTCAGGGTTGTCAACAAAATTAATGTTGTCAACGTCAATGATTAGTAATTTTCCTTTACTATAAGTCTGAATCCAAGCCTCGTATCTTTCGTTCAAACGGCTTAAATAATCGATAGAAATAGAGTTTTCATATTCGCGTCCGCGTTTGTGAATTTGTCCCACTAAATTAGGAATAGAACTTCTTAAATAAATCAATAAATCTGGAGCTTTAACCAAAGATTCCATTAATTCGAATAAAGACGTATAATTTTCAAAATCACGGCTTGTCATTAATCCCATTGCATATAAATTGGGTGCGAAAATATGAGCATCTTCATAGATCGTTCTATCCTGAATGATTTTTTTCCGCTTTCGCGAATTTGTTGCACTTGACGAAAACGGCTATTAAGGAAATAAATCTGAAGATTAAATGACCAACGCTCCATTTGATGGTAGAAATCATCTAGGTACGGATTATCAACTACATCTTCATAATGAGGTTCCCATTTGAAGTGTTTCGCCAATAATTTGGTCAAAGTAGTTTTTCCTGCGCCTATGTTTCCTGCTATTGCTATGTGCATTACGGTGTTACGATTTTATAATTGGAAATATCTGTAGCTGTAAAAATAGATAAAATTTGGTCTTTGTAATAAAAATTGTCAAAGGTTTTTTCTGAAATTTTAATCTCAGAAATTACTTCTGGATTTGATTTGTTGAAACCTTTAAAATACAATAAATTACCCTTACTGAAAAGATATTGTGAAGAATTAACAATGGCAATTTTATCGAAATCGGTTATTTTTCCTAACGAAGTGATTTTTCCGAAAATGTCACAAGAGAACCAGTTGTTTTTCTTATCAATCCAATAAAAAGCATTAAAATCGGTTTGATAATATTGAATTGGTTCAGTCAACGGAATTGAAACCGTTTTGTATTCATTTTTCAAATAATCAAATAGACCAATCTGCTGATTTAAAGTGTTGTAAATCCATAGTTGATTTTGTGTTGACATTCCGATTGCGCTTACTACAATTGGGGTTGTATTCTGCGAAAAGTTAATTTCAGTCATTTTATTTAATTGATTATCTAATAAGACAACGCTATTAAAATCTTCATAAAACAAAACAATTTTTAACGGATTTTGTAGATCAACTTTTGTTATTTTTCCTAAAGATATATTCTTGTATTCGAAAATTTCTTTTCCTTTAATTTTACTAAAAACGTTGTTTGTTATCTGATACGAATACCCAAATGAATCATATCCTAAAAATTCATCTGAAGTATTTTTGTACTGCGAAATTAAGGTCGGATTTATTTTCAAATCCTGAGCCGAAAGCGCCTGAAAAGTGCAGAAAAGAAGTATGGAGAATAAAATTTTTTGCACGGTTTTACAGATTAGAAAATTGATTTACAAGATTACCAAATTACAAAAAACTCGCATTAAAACATCAATTTTAAGGTTTAAACCTTTTTTTATACTAATTGTCTAAAAAATAGACGGTTCTATCTATGCCATTATGCGATTAATATATTTAGTTTTTTGAATTTTAAAATTAATAATACATTTGAATGTAAGTTTTATTGAATTTGCTCACTTAAAGAAAAACGAAATGAAAAAGATATTTTTTTATATGACTTTGATGCTTGTTTCAACACAAATTCAAGCGCAAAAAGATTTTCAAGGAATGGCTGTTTACGAATCGAAAACGCAAGCGCCAAAATTTGAAGGAATGCGCGGAAATAGAGACATCACGCCAGAGATGCAGAAAAACATGGAGGAGCGCATGAAAAAAATGCTAGAAAAAACATTCATCTTAAACTTCGATAAAGCGACATCAATTTATAAAGAAGAAGAAAAACTAGAAGCGCCTGGCCAACAGCAAGGGGGTTTTAGAATGATGTTTGGCTCTCTTACGGGAGGCGGAGGAACTTTTTATAAAGACGTAAAAACAAAAACGTATACTGTAGATAAAGAATTTATGGGCAAAGAATTTCTTGTTGTCGATTCATTGCCAAAATTAAACTGGAAATTAGAACAAGAAACCAAACAAATTGGAGGATATAATTGTTATAAAGCGACGGCTGTAAAACAAGCAAGCAAAACCGATTTTAGAAACTTTAGACCTAAGAATAACGATGATAAAAAGGATGAAGCTAAAAAGACGTCAGGAGATACTAAAACCAACTTTGCAGACAACTTTGAAATGCCAAAAGAAATTGTGGTAACGGCTTGGTATACACCAGAAATCCCGATTAATCAAGGGCCAGAAAATTACTGGGGGCTTCCTGGTTTAATTTTAGAAATTAATGATGGAACAACTACAATTTTATGCTCGAAAATTGTTTTGAATGCTAAAGAGAAAGTGGATATTAAACCTTCTAAAAAAGGAAAAGTAATTTCTCAAAAAGAATATGACGAAACAGTGATTAAAAAAATGGAAGAATTTAGAGAGATGAACCGCGGTCGTGCTGGCGGACCTCCTCCTCCTCCGGGAAGATAACTCGCAGCCTTTATTATTTATTCTAAGCATCCTTTTTTAATGAACAAGCTATATTTTTTCGTCGCCTTTTTAATTACTTCTTTTTCTTTTGCACAAAGTGTTCGTTTTGATGGTCTTATTCAAGATGAACAGAAAAATCCGTTAGAAATGGCTAATATCATGGCTGTTAATAACGGAACCAAAGCGATGGATTCGTATGGAATTACGAACGACAAAGGAAAGTTTCAGCTCACTTTAAAGCCAAATACTGCTTATACTATTAAAGTGAGTTATTTGGGAATGAAATCTAAGGAAATGGCTGTATCTACAAAAGCTGAAAACATGACTCAAAATATTGTTTTGGATGGAGATGGAATAGAGTTGGAAGGAGTAGAAATTGTCCGAGAAATGCCCGTTTCTATAAAAGGAGATACGATTGTTTATAATGCTGATTCTTTTAAATCTGGAACAGAAAAAAAACTTGAAGATGTTCTAAAAAAACTGCCAGGAGTTGAGGTAAATGCTGACGGAGAAATAGAAGTAGAGGGGAAAAAAGTCAGTAAATTAATGGTGGAAGGAAAAGACTTTTTTGACGGAGATACTAAATTAGGCGTAAAAAATATTCCTGCTGATGCTATTGATAAAGTTCAGGTTTTAAGAAATTATAATGAAATTAGTCAATTAAAAGGACTTGAAAACGATCAGGATAATGTGGCAATGAATATTAAACTGAAAGAAGGGAAAAAGAATTTTTGGTTTGGCGACGTTACCGCAGGAATTGGTGTTGCAGAATTGGATAGCCGATATATCATTAATCCGAAATTGTTCTATTACAGTCCAAAATATAGTATAAATTTAATTACCAATTTTAACAATATTGGTGAGTTGCCTCTTACGGCTCAAGATTATTTTAAGTTTACGGGTGGGTTTAAAAACTTGATGAAAAAAGGAGGGAGCAGTTTTAATGTTTCTTCAAATGATTTGGGAATTTCATTGCTTCGAAATAATCGTGCAAAAGAAATTGAAACTAAATTCGGAGCTACAAACTTTGCTTATTCGATTAATAAAGCTTGGAATATAAGCGGTTTTGGAATTCTATCAACTTCAAAAACAGAATTGGAAACCAAATCGCAAACCACAATTTTAGATTCTGGAGATCAGCAGAAAAGTAACGAAAATACAAGTCAAAAAAATAATTTGGGACTTTTTAAATTAAGCTCAATCTATAAACCAAACGACAAATTTCAGTTTGATTATGATATTTTGACCAAACTTACTAAACAAGAAGAATATTCAGATTTGTTTAGAGAGCAAATTGTACAGAATGTAGCAACTTCGGAAGATATTTTTACCACCAAAAAACAAGATCCGACTTCAATTAATCAGAATTTGAATTTGTATTACACGCAAAACGCTAAAAATATTTTTGCTTTTGAAATGCAGCATTTGTATCAAGATGAGAATCCGTTTTATAATGCTAACCTGCAAACGCTTCCTTTTGCTTTGTCAGGATATGATGTTACACAATCTAGAAATGATTACAATCAGGATCGTTTTGTAAAAACGAATAAGCTCGATGCTAAACTGGATTATTATTATATGGTAACACCTAAAAGTAATTTCAATGTTACTTTAGGAAACACCTATTCTTATCAGAATTTCAATTCTCATATTTTTCAAATGTTAGATAATGGAGGCAGAAATGATTTAAATAATCCTGAAAATAATAACGATGTAGATTATAGGTTCAATGATGCGTTCGTAGGCTTCCATTATAAAATTCTAACTGGAAAATTTACATTGACGCCAGGAGTAAGCCTGCATACGTATCAAATGACAAACGGACAAGAGGGAACAGATTATTCTCAAAGTTTTAGCAAAATACTGCCAGATTTCTTTGCCTTATACCAAATCAAAAAATCTGAAACACTTACTTATAATTTCTCTTTAACGAATGATTTTACAGATATTAACCAATTGGCAGCAGGATATGTTTTGTCTGATTACAGTAGTTTATTTCATGGAAATCGTTTCTTAGAAAATGCAACTTCGCAAGTGCATACGCTTCGTTATTTTAAATATAACATGTTTAATTTTGAGAACATTTTTGCCAATGCGACTTATACAAAAAAGGTAGATGCGATTAAAACAAAAGCAGATTTTGACGGAATCAATCAATCTTCTGTTCCATATAATTCTAATTTGGCAGATGAAACTTTCTCAGGAATGGGAGCTTATGGACGTTCATTTTTAAAAAACTACAAAGCTTCTGTTAATGCAAGTTTAAACTGGTCAAAGTTTAATAACATTCAAAATGATGACTTGAGAACAACAGAAAGTTTTGTTCAGAGCTATACTGTAAAAGCTTCTACGAATTATAAAAACCTTCCCAATATCGAATTTGGATATAATCTTTTAATTAATAAATATAGTGGTTCCACTTTTTATACCGATAAGCCTTTTGCAAAATTAGATTACTATTTTTTAGATAGTTTCTCTTTTGTTTCAGAATATGAATTCTATCACTATTATAATGGAGATAAAACAGTTGATAACGAATATGATTTCTTAAGTGCCAGTTTAATTTATCAAAAGAAAAACAGCAAATGGGAATATAAAGTTTCCGCAACCAATTTATTAAATACAAAATATCTTAACGACGACAGCTTCTCACAGTTCTCTACAAGAGTTTCTCAATACACTGTACAGCCACGTTATATCATATTTTCGATGAAGTATAATTTGTAGTATTTTAATTGCAAATATTATGATTTTTTGTGATTTGTTTAAAGGAGAATCAGATATCTTTGCGCTATATTATTAACAACAAAATACGTAGTTATGCGCGATTTTATTTGGAGCTTATCACTCCTATTTGCTGGAATTTCTATCTCTTTTGCCCAGACAAATGGATTGGAAAAAGGAACTTATTTATCTACAAATAAAGGAGGGAAAATCAAGTTAAATTTATTGGATGATAATAAATATGAATTGGTTTTTTATTCGGGAGGATATGAAATTAAAGGCGATTCTTTGGTTTTCTTAAAAAGTGAAAATACCGTAAATAATAGATTTGATCTCTCTTTTTTTAAAGATAAAAAAGCAAAAAAAGTTAAGATTAAGTTTTTGAATCCGTCTTATTATTCTTTTTACATAGGAACTCAAAAAGGAACAGAAGCAGTTCAATACCAGAGACTTTCAGACATAAAAACAAAAGTAGATCCTGATTATATAAAAATAGATTTAGATTTTGAAATAGAAAAAACGGATTTCCTTTATTTGGTTTACGAAGATTATAATGGAAAAAGTGATGTTAATAAATATACATTGCCAAAAGATGTTTCAGAAGTAATAATCGATTATGATGTTGCAATTGTTAACGATTTAAATCTTGCAGGATCTTTTGATAAGAATACAAAAGAATTGAGAATTTCTGATCAAGCAGGAAAAGATCCTTTGGTATTTGTAAACGAAAAAGATGAAAAGCCAGCTAAGACTCCAGCAGTCGTTCCAATACAAACTGAAAGTATTTCAAATTGGACGTATCCAGGGAAAGATTCATTTCAAGATTCTTATGGAAATACTGTAGTAGATAGTATATATAATAGTCTGCCAGTTGATAGTACTGCGGTACCTGCTGCAGATTATTCTCTTGATCCTCCAGCTTCTTACACCAAATACGATTTTAAACTAAAAATCGAAGACAATCTAAAAAAGGCAATAGAATCTACGAAAACAGCTAGTAACAAATTTTTGGTAGTTGTGGTTGACAGCAAGAATAAATCGGCTAAGGAAGGTTTTAATGCTTTTGTAAAAGAGCAGGAAACTCAGACAGGATATAATATGTACGATTCGTATAATGCACTGTATGATACTTACAATTATTATTTGGCTGGAGCCGATGATCAAAAATGGCTAAAAAATAATAAAATTACTAATGATCCAAGCGTATTGGTTTTAAATGGAAACGGTGATGTAGTTGCTGCTGCAAAATCAGATTTAACAACACAGCAATATCAGTTTAGCTATTATGGTGATTTGTATAGAAAACTTCAAAGAGCAAGTGCTTTTCTTTCTATAGATAAAGTGTTAAAGAACAAAAAAACTTCAGATGCAGATCTAATTACAGCTTTTAATAAAGTCTGCTCTTTTGGAAGCAGTTTATGAATATGAATCAGAAGATGTTTTGATAAATGAAAAAAACGGGACTGAATTTGTAATGACAAAAACGAAATTAGATCAAAAAGAAGTAGCTCAAAGTTGGAAAAAATTGATTGAAGCGCATCAGAAAGATAAAAATGTGAATATGCAATTGGCCGAAACCATTATAAAAGAAATCAAAAATCAAGGGTTTACTAAACAATTCTTTAATGAAGAAAGAATTCTTAATGATACCGATTTTCTTGCTATTGATTATCTGTTAAAACATTCTGATGAAATTGAAAACAATAGGGTGGCATACAATAATACAGAAAATGCGATTCATAGTTTTGGTAATCCTGTTTCAGAAGTTTCTAATGCATTACAGCAAAACCTATATGCTTCGCAGGACGGACTTACAGGTAAAATGAACAAAGAAAAAATCAATTCTGTTTATAAAAAGATTATCGAATCTGGGAAAGGTAATTTTGATGCTTATAGAAATTATTTCTATTATTTGACTCAGGTTGAAGATCAAGATGGTTCTAATACAACTTATTTAAGAGAGTTTAATACCTATTTTGATGCAACATTGGCAGGAACAAGCCCAATAGAAAAATTAGACGCTATTTTTTCAGGTTTAGATTCTAGCTCGAGTTATTCTTATGATGGATGGAGTTCGTTTAAACTTTACCACTCAGATATTTGTAATAACGCAGCTTGGACAGTAGTTTTAAAACCTCAGAATGCAAACTTCTTAAAGGATGCCATTAAATGGTCAGAATATAGTTTGGTTTTAAGTAAAAACAATCCATATTATTTAGACACTTTAGCACAATTGTATTATAAAGATGGACAGGCACAAAAAGCTATCGAAACACAGGTTTTAGCAGTAAAATATATTACTAGTGATGTTGATGAAGAAACTGCAAATCAAATGAAAGAAGTTCTAACTAAGATGAGTAATGGAACATACTAAGTTTAATAAATAAATAATAGACCCGACAAGTTAAACTTTGTCGGGTTTTATTTTTTTAAGAGCTAAAACTAAAAAAGGCTTTCTAAAATTTTAGAAAGCCTTTTTTAGTATTTAAAATTTAGATTGAATTACAATCCAAATGCAGCTTTTACTTGGTCAACAAAATCAAGTTTTTCCCATGTAAACAATTCAACAGTAACTGTTTTTTCGTTTCCGCCTGGAGCAGAGAAAGTTTTAGTAACCGTTTCTGGTTTACGTCCCATGTGTCCGTAAGCAGCAGTTTCGCTATAAATTGGGTTTCTTAATTTTAATCTTTGCTCAATAAAGTAAGGACGCATATCAAAGATAGCTTCTACTTTTTTAGCGATTTCACCGTTAGTTAAGTTTACTTTAGAAGTTCCGTAAGTTTCAATGAAAATTCCCATTGGTTCAGCAACTCCAATTGCGTAAGAAACCTGAACTAAGATTTCGTCAGCAACACCAGCGGCAACTAAGTTTTTAGCAATATGACGAGTTGCATAAGCAGCACTTCTGTCTACTTTACTTGGATCTTTTCCAGAGAATGCACCACCACCGTGAGCACCTTTTCCACCGTAAGTATCAACGATAATTTTTCTTCCTGTTAAACCAGTATCTCCGTGAGGTCCTCCAATAACGAATTTTCCTGTTGGGTTAATATGGTAGTTGATTTTATCGTTAAATAAATGAGCATGCTCTGGGTTTTTAGCGATAATTCTTGGAATCAAAATCTCGATAATATCTTTTTTGATTTTAGCCAACATCGCAGCTTCTTCATCAAAATCATCATGTTGAGTTGAGATAACAATCGCATCAATACGAGTTGGTTTGTTATCGTCGCTGTATTCTAAAGTAACCTGAGATTTAGCATCCGGACGTAAATATGTGATTTCTTTGTTTTCACGTCTTAAAATAGCTAACTCTTGTAATAATTTATGAGATAAATCTAATGCCAATGGCATGTAGTTTTCAGTTTCGTTTGTAGCGTAACCAAACATCATTCCTTGGTCACCAGCACCTTGCTCTTCTGGCTTAGCTCTGTCAACACCTTGGTTAATATCTGCAGACTGCTCGTGAATAGCTGAAAGAATTCCACAAGAATTCGCTTCAAACATATATTCACTTTTAGTATATCCAATTTTACGGATTACCTCACGTGCAATTTGCTGAACATCAAGATAAGTATTCGATTTTACTTCACCTGCTAAAATAACCTGACCAGTTGTAACTAATGTTTCACAAGCTACTTTTGAGTCAGCGTCAAATGCCAAAAAGTTGTCAATTAATGCGTCCGAAATTTGATCTGCAACTTTGTCTGGATGCCCTTCACTAACAGATTCTGACGTAAATAAATAAGCCATAATAATGTAATAAAAATGTATTAATTTTAATTTAAGCGAGAAAAATGATTGCTAAAAAGAGCTAAAGGAGAGTTCCTGCTTTAGCATTTTTTACTGCTGAAATGAATCTTTCGGCATTCATAATGAAATCCTTTCATTATGAAGAGGTTGCAATCAGTTCAAATTTTTCCTCTGTTTCGGGTGCAAAGGTATGAAACCATTTTGATTTGCAAATTAAAGTTCAACTTTTTTTATTTTTTCTAGCAGAAATTTAACAATAACATACTATTTTGATAGGGTAATGGAAAATATTTTGTTTTTTGTTTGGTCGATTAAAAAATAGTTTGCAACTTTGCCCCGTTAAAATAAAAGAAACAAAATGAAATTTACAGTTTGCAATATGATGTCTTGTAAGATGCCGGAGTTATCCGCAGAGACGCTATTGTAGTTATTTTTCAATAAAATATAAATAGAACCTCTGCCGAACCGCAGAGGTTTTTTTTATGCCAAAAATAAACCTGTAAGATTTTTTTAAGCCAAAAACAATAATTAATCAGTAAAAAAGAAATGAAGAAAAATGTACTAATCGTTTTAGGTCTTGTGACTTTTTCAGGACTTTATGCTCAAGACAATAAAAAAGAGCAAGACAGTTTAAAAAACAACGAACTGTCTGAAGTTACTATTATTGGATCAAGAAGTAAAAACAGAGTTAAAACAGATGTGCCAGTTCCGGTAGATGTTTTTAATGTATCAGAAATAACAAAAGGAGCGCCGCAAACAAGCGTAACTCAAATTTTAAATTATGTTGCTCCTTCGTTTACGAGTAATCCAACTTCTACAGCAGATGCAACAGATCACGTAGATCCTGCACAATTAAGAGGATTAGGGCCGGATCAGGTTCTGATTTTAGTAAACGGAAAAAGAAGACACACAAGTGCTTTAGTAAACATAAACGGATCGCCAGGAAGAGGATCTGTTGGAACAGACCTAAATGCCATTCCGTCTTTTGCCATAGAAAGAATTGAAGTTTTAAGAGATGGAGCTGCCGCACAATACGGTTCTGATGCGATTGCGGGAGTTATTAATATTGTTCTAAAGAAAAACGCTAATTATCTAACAGGAGGAATTCAATATGGAGCAAATTTATCTTCGGGATCAAATAATTTTGAAGGAGGAGCAGACGGACAAACTGCCCAAATAGATTTAAACTACGGAACTTCATTGGGCAAACCGGGAAGTTTCTTGAATATTACTGGAACTGCGGTAACGAGACAAGCAACAAGTAGAGCAGGAATTAGAAGCAATGCTATTTTTAATGCTTACAATGCAGTAGAAAATAGAGTCGCACAAGATGGTGTAGAAATTAACTCTTTGTTTAGCAACATTAATACGACTACAAATTCAGCTCAGATTTTGTCTTCTTTAAAACAATATGCTCCACAAGTAGGTTATTTTACAACAGCTCAACAAAGTGCTATTGCATCAGCTTCAACAATTGCGCAGATGCAGACCGCTTTGAATTTTGATGTTACTAATAATGAATTAGCTTACAGAGGACAGCAGAGAAGTGATTATAATATGAGTGTTGGTCAGTCAGAATTGGCTTCAGGACAAGCATATTACAATGCAAAATATCCTTTAACAGAAACAACTTCTTTGTATTCTTTTGGTGGAATATCGTATAGAAGCGGAAAATCATATGCCTTTAATAGATTGCCAAATGGTTCTGGAACTTTCACTCAAGTGTACCAAAACGGATTTTTGCCAGAAATTGAATCAAAAATTTTAGATGCTTCTGCAGCAGTTGGTGTAACTACGCAATTATTTGGATTTGATACTGATTTAAGCACAAATTTAGGAACAAACTCTTTTAATTATGATGTAAATAATTCCATCAATGCAACTTTAGGGACAAATTCTCCTTTTAGTTTTGATGCAGGAAAAGTTTCGTTTTTACAAAGCACAACCAATTTGGATTTTAGTAAAAAACTAGATGTTCTTGCTGGACTGAATGTTGCTTTTGGAGGTGAATTCAGATATGAAAACTACGAAATTAAAGCAGGAGAAGAAGCTTCTTACGGATTGTATGATGTAAACGGAAATTTAGTTTCAGGAATTCTGCCAAGCAATTCACCATTAATTGTAACTGACTTCTTTGGAAACAAACGTGGAGCAGGAGCACAAGGATTTTCAGGATTTCAGCCTTCGGATGCTAAAGAAAAAAACAGAAAAAGTGGTGCTGCTTATGTTGATTTAGAATTGAATGCCACTGAAAAATGGCTTATAAATGGAGCTGCACGTTATGAAAACTATTCAGATTTTGGAAATACGGTTACGTTTAAACTGGCTTCTCTTTTAAAATTAAATGATAATATTAATTGGAGAATTTCTGGACAGACAGGTTTTAGAGCGCCGTCTTTACAGCAAAGATATTTTGAGTCAAGTTCTACTCAGTTTATAAACGGTTCTCCATATCAAGTGGGGTATTTTACAAACGATTCGCAAGCGGCAAAAAGCATTGGAATTGAAAGTTTAAAACCAGAAAAATCAAAAAGCATTAGTACAGGATTTACATTCAAAATTCCTGAAGCTAACATAACAATTGCAACTGATGCTTATTTTACAAGAATCAACGACAGAATTGTATTGTCTGGACAATATTCTAGACCAACAGATGCGCAAATTGGTGCTGCAACTTCGCCAGAACAGGCAGAGGCGTTGACTTTATTTCAGCAAGCATTTGATTTGAAAGGAGTAGAAAGAGCTTCATTCTGGACAAACGGAATTGATTCTGAAACAAAAGGGATTGATTTGGTAATTTCTCAGAAATACGATGTAATTCAGGATTTCACAATTAGAAATGATTTTGCTTTTAGTTTCAACGAAACCAAAAGAGTAGGCGATTTGCATATTCCAAAATCTATAGTAGATGCAGGTGGAGAGCCGTATATTTATTCATTCTTTCCAGAATCAAGCAGAGTATATTTAGAAGAAGCAATTCCGAAAGTAAAGGCCAATTTGATGACAACATTCAGCATTAAAAAACTGGATATTTATTTAAGAAACAGCTATTTCGGAAAAGTTACAGACCCAGGAGCAACAGATGTGAATTTAGACGGATTTTCTTCTGTGTACGAACATCCGGAATACAGCGCAAAATTGGTTACAGATTTATCTTTAGGATATCAGATCAACAAGCATTTTAGAGCTACAATTGGAGTTAATAATATAGGAGATGTTTATCCAGACAGAAATAATCCTGCAACTCCTGCATTTACAAACACAACGCCAACTTTGTCGCCAGCGCCAAGTACAGATTTGACAAATGCGAATCAGTTTGCGTATTCAAGAGCAGTTTCTCAATTCGGATTAAACGGAAGATTTGGTTTTGCCCGTTTAAGCTTTAAATTCTAATTAAATAAATTTCTTTCAAGTCTTTATTTGAAAGGCTTGAAAGAAATTTAAAAAAATAGTATAAAATTTCAATTTTAATTTGGTCGTTCAAAAAATACTTATTACATTTACTCTATCGAATTAGTCGAATTTAAAAAATAATCGAATTCAAATTTTAAATAAAAATGAAAACAATAGCAAAAAGAAATATGATGTGTTGTAAGATGATGCAAATGTGCATCCCAATTTGCTGTTGCCAAAAGTGAAAGAGACAATCTTTGTTATAGTTAAACTATAAGCCCTTTTGGTCGCCATCCGAAAGGGCTTTTTTATTTCCAACATTTTAAATTTTAAATCATGAATACACTAGATATAAATACAATCGCATTTCAATACTTATTAAGAAATAATAATTCGGAAGAGACATCGGCTGAAACACTAAAATATGATCCTGCACAGCAGACAAAAACACAAAAATCATTACTATTTCATTTATATGATCTTGAAGAAGAAGCTGAAGATATTTTAGCTTAAATCAATTTTAAAAATCAATATCAATTACAATATAAAACGTATTAACAATACCTAAAAACTTAAAAATCATGAGCACACAAAAATTTGCAACAAACGCATTACACGCAGGACACGACGTAACTAAAAACGCAGGAACAAGAGCCGTGCCTATTTATCAGACATCATCATATGTATTTAATAACGCCGATCATGCGGCCAATTTATTTGGTCTTGCCGAAGCTGGATTTATCTACACGAGATTAAATAACCCAACAAATGACATTTTAGAACAGCGTTTGGCAGCACTCGAAGGAGGAATTGGAGCTGTAGTAACTGCTTCTGGAGCATCTGCAATTTCAACAACTTTATTGACTTTGCTAAAAGCGGGAGATCATATTGTTGCGTCAAATAGTTTATACGGAGGAACTTATAATCTTCTAAAAGTTACCTTGCCAAGATTAGGAATTACTACCACATTTGTAGATCCTTCAAAACCTGAAAACTTTACAAAAGCGACAAAAGAAAACACAAGAGCTTTCTTTGTTGAGTCTCTAGGAAATCCAAAATTAGATGTATTAGACTTAAAAGCAATTTCGGCAGAAGCCAAAGCATTCAAAGTACCATTTATAGTAGACAATACAGTTGCGACACCTTATTTATTAAACCCAATTAAATATGGTGCCGATATTGTAATTCATTCCTTAACTAAATATATCGCAGGAAACGGAACTTCATTAGGAGGCGTTATCATTGATGCTGGAAACTTTGATTGGGCAAACGGAAAATTCCGAATTTACCGAGCCATCTGCAGGATACCACGGATTAGTATATCATGAAGCCTTAGGAAATGCGGCTTTTATAGCAAAAGCTCGAATTGAAGGACTACGTGATTTTGGTTCTGCTTTGAGTCCATTTAATGCTTTTCAGATTATTCAGGGACTAGAAACACTTCCAATTCGAATCAAGAAACACAGTGAAAATGCTTTGGCTCTAGCTGAATGGTTAGAAAAACAAGATGAGGTAGTCTGGGTAAATTATCCAGGTTTAAAATCAAATAAATATTATGATTTGGCTAAAGAATATCTGCCAGAAGGGCAAAGCGGCATTATCACTTTCGGATTAAAAGGAGGTTTTGATGCGGCTAAAAAAGTGGTAGATGACACAAAATTATTCTCTCTGCTAGCGAATATTGGTGACACAAAATCGCTGATTATTCACCCAGCAAGTACAACACACCAACAATTGACAGAAGCAGAACAAATAGAAACAGGAGTTTCTAAAGATTTGATTCGTCTGTCTGTGGGAATTGAAGATATTGAAGATTTAATTGCTGATCTTCAGACTGTTTTTGAGAACGTTTCGCTTTCTCAATTCAGCATCAATAAAAATTAGGTTTTTTTGTTTTTTGTTTGAAAAATTGCCTTTAGCGAGTGGTTTTGCTAAAGGTAATTTTTTATGAAAAACACCATTATAAAATTTAAACCATATAAGGAATATAAGTGCATTTTGTAGAGACGCACTGCAGTGCGTCTACCTTGATAAACGTTTGGATATTAAATGAACTTACATCACTTATATGGTTTTAAAAAATTAAAATGTTAGAAATTATGTCAAAGCTTAAAATAAACATTATCCTTTTCGGAATTGGAAATATCGGAAGTACTTTGATTAATCAAATTGTTGAAAGTCAGGAGTTTTTTCTGGAAAGTAAAAATGTCGATTTTCATTTTCCAATAATAACCAATTCGACGGTTGCCTTTTTTGAGAAAGAAGGTGTTGGTTATGCTTGGGAAACCAATTTTAGACAATTGGCTGTTCCTTTTAAAGTAGAAGATATTGTCGAATTTGCACAAGAAAATGAATTCGAAAACTTGATTGCCGTAGACGCAACAGCCAGCGATGAATTGGTGAAGCATTACAATACGTTAATTAAAAATGGATTCCATATTGTAGCAGTAAACAAAAAAGCCAATACGCTCCCGATTGACTTATATAAAGAACTACGAGCAGATCTTAAAAAGTATGACAAGGAGTTTTTGTACGAAACGTCGGTTGAAACTGGAATTCCTGTTTTGCAGACCTTAAGAGATCTATATTATTCTGGAGAAAAAATCACGAAGATTCGAGGTGTTTTATCTGATAATTTGAGTTATGTCTTTAATCGATTTTCATCAGAAGATGTTTCGTTTTCTTCTGTTTTAAAAGATGCGAGCCTTTTAGGTTTAATGAAATCTAATTTTAAAGAAGATCTGTCTGGAAACGATTCTGCAAGAAAGCTTCTGATATTGGCCAGAGAAATAGGAAAAGATTTTGAGTTTTCAGACATTACAATCAAGCCCTTTATAACCGAAGAACATTTGGAGAAAAATGGAGTGCTAAACAAAGATGCTGTCGATAAATCTTTTAAAATCGCCAAAATTACTCAAGCAGAAAATCATGTATTGAGATATGTAGGAGAGTTTGATGTAGAAAAAGGAACTTTAGAAGTCAAATTAATTTCGGAACCAATAAATTCTCCAATCGGACAATTAAAAGGTTCTGATACCATTTTTGAAATTTTCACTAAATCTTATGCCGATATTCCAATCGTAATTCAGAGCGCTCCACCTTGCAAACAAGCAATTTCTAGAGGAATTATAACCGATATTCTGAAAATTGCGGAGCGAATTAGGAGTAAAGAAGCCGTTTGGCTGTAATTTTTTAGTTAAAAAAATATAAAAGAGAAAAAAGTTCTTTGATAAATTGATTTGTCAAATGGAATTATGAAGGAAAATTGGCTTATTTTGTAAGTTTTTTACTTGTGTTATTTCGTTTTCGTTTTTGTAAGATGTTTTTTGACGTTAAAAAACACATTTTCAACGGATTTTGTAATTAAATTCTTGAATTTTATTTGTGTAATAAGAAAAATATTTGCATATTTGTTATACCCAAAAACTACTAGAAATCAAATGAACTTAAAAGTCAACAAAATGTTTTGTGCCATTTCGGTTAAGACCGAGGCGGGGGTGTCTATTGCTAAAAAATTGTAAGAATACAATAATAATATAGTAAAAGCCTCCTAAGAAATATTTAGGAGGCTTTTTAATTTACAACAAATGCAGAATTTAAATAAAATACAATATAAATCACAGATGAATAAATCCTTACAGATGAACACTAAGATGTTTGCTGTCGCGCTTATTTGCGTGAACGTCTGTTGATACTAAAAGTATAAATGAGTTTAAAAACTTAAACCCTTTTGGTATCTAAAAATCCAAAAGGGTTTTTTTATTCTAGAAAATGACTTAACAAAAAGATAAACGAGAAATAAAGATTATAAAACACAACTTAACTAAAACTTAATATCATGAGCAAATTGAACTACTTCGCAGAAAAAATTTCTAAATTGAAAAACAGAAGGACAAAAAATAGTAATCCGCCGCCAACAAACGAATTGGCTCATCCAAGATTCGGAATCACAGAGGAAGATAAAAGCGCTGAGAAAAAAGTGCCAAACTCTTTATTGTTTTTGATGTATTCAAAAGAAAATGAAACGCTTTTTATCTAAACGGAAAAGCATCATAAATTTAGGGTAAAACCTGCTTAATTTTACTGGGCATTTTTGTTCGGTAAATTTTTGCGTATAATAGTTTTTGCTAAAATAAGTCTCAGAAATTTAACAAACACTTTTAGATAAAATTTGTTTGTTTGAGAAATTAGTAGTTAATTTGCACCGTTAAGTTCAAACACGTATTGAAATGTTATAAAGAAAGGACGAGGGATTAGACCCGATGAAGCCTTAGCAACCCTTCGGTAAAACGAAGAAGGTGCTACATTCTACCACGCCAAACGTGGAAAGATAACAACAAGATTTTTTCTAGTTAAACCTAGTTTTTCTTTCTAATATTTCCATATACAAATCAATAATACAACAGATTTGAAATTGGAAAATATACCAAATCCCATTATAATTCAAGATTTCATCACAGAAAGTGGTGCAACTTATCATTCTATACCATTAAGTTTTACGCTGGCAGGACAACCTTTGCACAGCGCGCCTATTGTTTTGGTTAACCATGCTTTAACTGGAAATTCGCAAGTTACTGGCGAAAACGGCTGGTGGAATGACTTGATTGGTGAAGGCAAAACCATTGATACTGCTGTTTATACCATTTTGGCTTTCGATATTCCAGGAAACGGAAGCAATTCCTTTTTAATTGACAACTATTTAGACTTTACAGCTAGAGACGTTGCAAGAATCTTTATCGAGGGCGTAAAAACGTTAAATATCGAAAAACTTTTTGCAGTTATCGGAGGTTCTGTTGGTGGCGGAATTGCTTGGGAAATTTTAGCTTTAGCGCCAAATATCACAGAAAATCTTATTCCGATTGCGAGTGACTGGAAATCGACTGATTGGCTTATCGCCAATTGCTTTTTACAAGAGCAAATTCTAAACAATTCTTCAAAACCAATCGAAGATGCAAGAATTCACGCAATGCTGTGCTACCGCTCGCCAGAATCATTCAAGGAAAAATTTCAGCGTACCATAAACCAAGATCTTTTGATTTTTAATATCGAAAGCTGGTTGGCACATCACGGAAAAAAATTGCAGAAAAGATTTCAGTTGTCTTCTTATAAATTAATGAATCAGTTGCTTAAAACAATTGATATTACTAGAAATAGTGAAAGTTTTGAAAACTTAATGTCTAAAACAAAAGCTTCAATTCACATTGTCGGAATCAATTCAGATTTGTTTTTTACAGCAAAAGAAAATGTAGAAACCTACGAAGAATTGAAGAAGTTTAAAGATAATGTTTTCTATAGCGAAATTGATTCGGTTCACGGACATGACGCTTTTTTAATCGAGTACAAACAATTAGATCATTTACTTGCCGACATTTTTAAGGCAGAAACAATAAAGAAATAAAATGAAAGTATTAAAATTTGGAGGTAAATCGTTAGCAAACGGAGAAGGACTTAACAAAGTTGTTTCAATCATTTCAGATAAAGTAAATCAAGGTGAAAAAATTGCCGTTGTAGTTTCTGCACGAGGAAATGCTACTGACGAATTAGAATTTATCTTAAGCATTCGTCGCTAAAAACGGCAGTTACAAAGAATTATTAGAGAATTTTAAAAAATATCAAATATCAGATTACCCACAAGTTGATTTGTCTGAAGAATTTAGCGTTTTAGACAAGCTTTTTGAAGGTGTAAGCTTAATTGGAGATTACAGCAAAAAAATCAAAGATCAGATTTTGTCAAAAGGAGAATTGCTTTCAGCTAAATTATTGACAGCAATTTTACAGGAAAAAGGAATTCCTGCCAATTTTGTAGATACAAGAGATTTGTTGAAAACCGATTCTAAATTTGGTGATGCACAGCCTTTGGAGCAGCTTTCAAAGAAAAACGTAGTAAATTATTTTAAAGAACATAACGGCGAAACGGTTAATATAGTTACAGGCTTCATTGGCTCAAACAACAACAACGACACAACTACTTTAGGTAGAAATGGCAGTAACTATACCGCTTCGTTAATTGCAAATTATTTAAATGCAGAAGAATTACAGAACTTCACGCACGTAGATGGAATCTATACGGCAAATCCAGATTTAGTTGCCGATGCTAAGAAAATTGAATATTTATCATTTAATGAAGCAAACGAATTAGCTAATTTTGGAGCAACGATTCTTCATGCTAAGACGATTATTCCTTTATTAGAAAAAAACATTCCGTTACGAATTTTAAATACTTTCAACCACGAAAATCGCGGAACTTTAATTACATCGGATTCTTCTAAAGAAGGAATTAAAACACTTTCTGTTTTAGAAAATGTCTCTCTTGTAAATCTTGAAGGACGCGGATTACTTGGAAAAGCAGGAGTAGATGCCAGAATTTTTAAAGTAATGGGTGATCACAATATCAGTGTGAGTATCATTTCGCAAGGTTCTTCAGAAAGAGGAATCGGACTTGTGGTAGCAACAGAAAAAGCTACTCTTGCAATGGTTGAATTAGAAAAAGAGTTTGAAAATGACTTTTATTCTAAAGATGTAAATCAGATTACGGTAACAGATAATGTATCGGTAATTTCAATTATCGGACAAGATTTGAGTACTTTCCACAAACCATACACCGCTTTAATCAAAAACAAAATTGTTCCGATTTTGTTCAACAACACGGTAACGGGTAAAAACGTGAGTTTGGTTGTTAAAAAAGAGGAATTAAATAAAGCGCTTAACGTAATTCACGGAGAGATTTTTGGAGTTTCGAAGAAAATCAATATTGCGATTTTTGGTCACGGATTAGTTGGTGGAACTTTAATCAATCAGATTTTAGAATCGGCTGCAGCAATCGAAAAACGTAAAGACATTAAGCTGAATGTTTTCGCTATAGCGAATTCTAAAAAATTGCTTTTAAACAAATACGGTGTTAACAGTAATTGGAAGAATGAAATTGCAACTAAAGGTGAGGCTTATACAATCAAAGATATTATTGCTTACGCGAATGAACATCACTTAGAAAACTTAATTGCGATTGATAACACCGCAAGTGCAAGTTTCGTTGAAAATTATATACCGCTAGTAGAAAGTAGTTTCGATTTGATTTCTTCAAATAAAGTGGCTAATACTTTGAGTTATGGTTTCTACAAGGAATTGCGAAAAGCTTTGGCAGAAAACCAAAAGAATTATTTGTATGAAACGAACGTTGGTGCGGGATTACCGTTAATTGATACAATTAAATTATTGCACCTTTCAGGAGAAAATATCACGAAAATTAAGGGGGTTTTCTCTGGAACATTAAGTTATTTATTCAATAATTTCTCAGCAAAAGATGCGCCTTTCAGCGAAATCTTGCAAGAAGCAATTGATAACGGATATACAGAACCAGATCCGCGTGAGGATTTGTGCGGAAATGACGTGGGAAGAAAATTATTAATTTTAGCTAGAGAATTAGACTTGCAAAACGAGTTTGAAGAAATTTCAATTCAAAACTTAATTCCAGAGCACTTACGTGAGGGAAGCGCTGCCGATTTCTTGACGAAATTAAAAGAATTTGACCCAATTTATGCTAAAATAAAAGCAGAACAACAGCCAAATCACGTATTGAGATATATTGGTGAATTGTCTGGAGATTTGCAGAATGACAAAGGAAATTTAGAAGTAAAATTAGTTTCAGTACCAAAAGATACTGCATTAGGCGGATTAAAAGGTTCTGATTCTTTCTTCGAAATTTATACAGAATCTTACGGAGATCGTCCAATCGTTATTCAAGGAGCTGGTGCAGGTTCTGCGGTAACGGCAAGAGGGGTTTTCGGAGATATTTTGAGATTGTCTGATAAAGGGTAATTAATTTTAGATTGCAGATTTTAGATTGTAAGATTTGTATCTAGTTTGAGTTCAGTTTGTCATTTCGACGAAGGAGAAATCTTCGCAAGAAACTCCGCAAAGAATGTATAGTCTTTGTCGATTTGGCAACGAAGATTTCTCCTTCGTCGAAATGACAAAATTGAATGGAATTAAAAAAAAAACAAAAAAAATAACAGCACAATGAAAGTAACTTTAAACAGAGTAAATGACGCATTTCATTTTAAAGTAAAAAATGAGCGCGGACACGTAGTTGACGTTGATAGCAGAGCCGAATTTGGCGGAAGCGATTTAGGTGCAAGCCCAATGGAATTAGTATTAATGGGAGTTGCGGGATGCAGTGCTATTGATATGATTTCGATCTTAAAAAAACAGCGTCAGGAAATCACTTCTTTCAACGCTGAGGTTGAAGGAACGCGTGTGCAAATTGAAGAAGCAAAACCTTTTAAAGAAATTGATGTGGTTTTTTATTTAGAAGGAGAAATTAACCCAGAAAAAGCAAAAAAGCGACGACAGCTTTCTTTTGAGAAATACTGTTCGGTTGCTAAAACGATTGAACCAACAGCGACAATTAAATACAAAGTTGTCTTGAACAACGAAGCTTTATAAATTAGATAATTAGTCAATTAGATAATTAGAAAATGCTCAGATTGCGCATAAATAATTGACTTGTTTTTGGTTTAGATTTCAGTTTTTAAAACTTGAAACCTGAGACTTGACACGAGGCTGGAAGCCGAACTGGCGAAGCAAACAAAAAAACAAAAAAACAACACACAATGAATACAGAAGAATTTGGTTTTGAAACACAAGCCATCAGAACACAATTAGAAAGATCTCAATATTTAGAACATTCGGTGCCTTTGTACCTTTCATCAAGCTTCGTTTTTGAAGATGCTGAAGATATGAGAGCTTCTTTCACAGAAGAAAAAGAAAGAAATATTTATAGCCGTTTCAGCAATCCAAACACATCAGAATTTGTAGACAAGATCTGCAAAATGGAAGGTGCCGATTCAGGTTATGCTTTCGCAACAGGAATGGCAGCAGTATATTCTACTTTTGCGAGCATTATTAAATTCTGGAGATCATATTGTTTCTGCAAGCAGTGTTTTCGGTTCGACTCACGCGTTGTTTATGACTTATTTTCCAAAATGGAATATCGAAACTTCTTATTTCGAAATTAATAAGCCGGAAACAATCGAAAGCTTCATTAAGCCAAATACCAAAATATTATACGCCGAATCTCCAACAAACCCTGGAGTTGATGTAATTGATTTAGAATTGTTAGGAAATATTGCTAAAAAACACAACTTGATTTTAATTATCGACAACTGTTTCGCAACACCTTATTTGCAACAGCCAATTAAATTTGGAGCACATTTAGTAATTCACTCAGCAACTAAATTAATTGACGGACAAGGTCGTGTTTTAGGAGGAGTAACAGTTGGAGACGCAGAATTAATCAGACAGATTTATTTGTTTTCTAGAAATACAGGGCCAGCTTTATCACCATTTAATGCTTGGGTTCTGTCAAAAAGTTTAGAAACTTTAGCGGTTCGTGTAGACAGACATTGCGAAAATGCATTAAAAGTGGCTGAATTTTTAGAAAGCCATCCAAATGTAAACAGCGTAAAATACCCGTTCTTGAAATCGCATCCACAGTATGAAATTGCTAAAAAGCAAATGAAAGCTGGTGGAAACATTATTGCATTTGAAATTAAAGGCGGAATCGAAGCAGGAAGAAAATTCTTGAATTCAATTCAACTTTGCTCATTATCTGCAAATATTGGAGATACAAGAACAATTGTAACGCATCCAGCTTCTACAACACACAGCAAATTATCTGAAGAAGATCAATTAGCAGTTGGAATCACACAAGGTCTTGTTCGTGTTTCTGTTGGTTTAGAAACTGTTGAAGATGTGATTGCAGATTTAAAACAAGCGTTGGCTTAAACATAAAATATAATACTTTTGAAGGGCTATTTTTTTTTGAAATAGCCCTTTCTTTGTTATTGAATGAACCACTTTTCTTAATTTAGTTTTGCAATATATGAAAAAACCAAGATTGCTTTTGCTGTCAGATTTGTTTGGAGACAATCCTGAATGGATTCAGAATTATATCGAAATTTTAGAGCTTAAATTTGATGTTCAGTATTATGATGTTTTAAAATTAGCTCAGATTGATTCTTCAAGTGAGGAAAAGGAAATCCATAATCAATTTTTGAATGGCGGAATTGAAAAAGCAGTAAATTGTTTATTAGATTTTGAAAAAGAAGAAGTGGCTGTTTTGGGTTTTAGCATTGGGGGAACAATTGCATGGAAAGCTTCTCTAAAAGGATTAAAGGCGACACAATTAGTTGCTGTCTCTTCGACAAGATTGCGTTTTGAAACTGGAATTCCTAGTTGTAAAGTCAAACTTTATTATGGTGATAAAGACATGAATAAGCCTGATCAGGAATGGTTTATGAGACTAAAAATGGAAAGTCAAATTTTTGAAAACCAAAATCATAATTTATATGAAGAGAAAAGTAATGCCTCTCCGATTTGTAATAATTTTGTATAAATTCATTCTCATATTTTTTTGTTGTAACTTGATAAAATTAAATTATTAGAACGTGACTCTATTGGATTTTTATGGATATTAAAAAAAGAAGTAATCTGATAGATTTAGTAGAATTTAACTTTATTCTTTGTGATAGTTCAAACAAAAAGCATACTTTTGTTATTCAATAATTTGCAAGAGTATGATTTGAAATTAAATTCTGCAATCAAAATTTTACATTAGTGCTTTCAAAGAAAACAAAATACGGAATTAAAGCTTTAACTTATTTAGCCAGACGCGAAAACAATGAGCCAGTACAAATAGCTGAAATTGCGAAAAGTGAACATATTTCAATTAAATTTCTAGAAAGTATTTTGTTGTTGCTAAGAAATTCAGGTTTTCTTGGTGCTAAAAAAGGAAAAGGTGGAGGTTATTATTTAATCAAAGACCCAAAAGATATTAGCATGGCAAAAGTCTATCGAATTCTAGAAGGGCCAATCGCTTTACTGCCTTGTGCGAGCCATAATTTCTACGAAAGATGTGATGACTGCGATGATGAAACTACCTGTGCCGCAAGACGTTTAATGACAGAAGTTCGTGATAATACGCTTAAAATATTAGAAAGTAATTCTTTAGCAGATATTGCGTTTTAGAAATTTGCTTTAAACCAATAAAAAAGACCATTTCAATTAGAAATGGTCTTTTTTATTTCTGTTTATATTAAAATATCAATTTATATCCAGCCATAAAAAGCATTACAGCAATTGCATTTCTAAGAAATTGATCTGGAACTTTTCCGCTTAGCATACTTCCCATGTATATTCCAGGAAGTGATCCCATTAATAATTGACCAAGTAAGCCTAAATCTAAATTTCCCATAGAAGCGTGCCCAAGACCAGCAACTAAAGTTAAGGGAACAGCGTGTGCAATTTCAGTTCCGACTAAACGTGGCGTTGGCAATAATGGATAAAGGAAAAATAAAGTCACTGTTCCTAATGCCCCAGCGCCGATAGAAGTTAAAGTTACGGTTGCTCCTAATAAAACTCCAATTCCTATAGTAAGCATATTTTGAGTTGTGCTTTCGTTGTGAAATTTATCTCCAGCATGTCTTTGAGAGAAGACTAAAAGCTTCTTTTTGAATATAATAGCTACCGAAGTAAACAATAAAGCCC
Organism: Flavobacterium ginsengisoli; assembly: GCF_029625315.1. NCBI lineage: Bacteria > Pseudomonadati > Bacteroidota > Flavobacteriia > Flavobacteriales > Flavobacteriaceae > Flavobacterium > Flavobacterium ginsengisoli. The sequence continues at coordinate 2,980,604 of NZ_CP121110.1, read as the reverse complement.
AGCCTAAACTGTGTTTAATAACGTTATTGATAGTTTCGATATCCGTTTTAATGCTGTTTAAAACCCATAATGTAATTAAAGTTGCAGGGACACTTCCTAAAGTCAGCCAGCCTGTAATTTTCCAGTTGATGTTTCCTTTTTTGTTGTGTACAAATATTCCTCCGGCTTTTGTGAAAGCGAGCATAAAGCAAGTCTGTTCCAACTGCTTTTGTTGGCGGAATTCCAAAATACAATAAAATAGGAGTCATAAGAGAACCTCCTCCAACACCTGTTAACCCAACAATAAAACCAACTACTAAACCTGCTATTACGAGACCAATCTGAAAATCCATGAAAAAATATTTGCCGCTAAAGTAAAAACAATTTTATAATTATCCTATAGATTTTGTAGAGATTAAATGTGTATTTTTGTGAATCACAAAATTTGAATGTGTTGTTAAAATAATAAGTCGCAACATTTAATTTGTTAAAATAATCACTAATTCTTTTTTAAATGTCTTTTATCTTGGTTTATAAGATGATAGCTGATGTAAAAAAGTAAATATATTGTTTTGATATTTCGAAATATATAGTACTTTTGCAAAGTAATCTACTAAGCCGATAGGGTAATGGATTTTTGAGAATAAAAAAACATTCTTAGAAATATGGAAAATGAACTTAAGTTAGAAAACACTATAGTAAAGTCTGATTCTTTATTAAAGGAAAAATTGTGGGTCGTAATACCTGTTATTTTGTTGTTAGGTTTAGCAGTTACATTAATTTATAATCATCACGCTGAATTTTCATGGGATGGTTTCGTTCAGGGATTTGATGAAAATCTTTTAGTGTTTTTCTTAATTGGTGTTTTTGCACAATTAGTAGATGGCGCTTTAGGAATGGGATATGGAGCAACTTCTACGTCATTTTTATTGGCTTATGGAGTTTCGCCAGTTTTGAGCAGTACGGCAGTTCACGTTTCAGAGATGTTTACAACTGGAGCATCGGCGCTTTCGCACCACCGCTTTGGAAACATCAATAAAAAACTGGTAAAGCATCTATTGATTCCAGGAGTTTTAGGATCGATCACAGGGGCTTATTTATTATCAGATGTTATTGACGGAGATATTATTAAGCCATTTATTGCGGTTTACATGATTATTCTGGCAGTTGTAATTATCAGAAAGGCTCTTAGAAAAAGTGTTGTAAAAAAGAAAACTAAGAAACTGGGAGTTTTAGCAGTGTTTGGAGGTTTTATGGATTCTGTTGGAGGAGGAGGCTGGGGGCCAATTGTAACTTCAACATTATTAGGAAGAGGAAGAAACCCGAAATATACTATCGGGTCAGTAAATGCGACTGAGTTTGCAATTTCGTTTGCTAGCGGAATTACTTTCATGCTTTTTGGAGGAATTCACGGCTGGCAGATCATTATCGGATTGATTTTAGGAGGAGTTATTTCAGCACCAATAGCGACTTATTTGGTAAATAAAATCAAAAGAAAACCAATGATGGTTGCAGTTGGAATTCTGATTATATTATTGAGTTTAAAAACATTATCTAAATTATTGTAAAAGATAGTTTTAGAAAGGAAAAGAATTATGAGTGCGATTATTGTACAAGAATTATTAGAGAAAACTAAAGACCTTTCGCTTGACGAAACCTTAGTTTTTTTAGCAAAAGAATTTCCAGGAAAAGTAATTTTTTCCACATCTTTCGGTCAGGAAGACCAGGTAATTACTGATTTCATTGCAAAAAGCAATACTGATATTACGGTTTTTACTTTAGATACAGGAAGGTTATTTCAGGAAACTTACGATGTTTTTCATAAAACATTAAAAAAATATAAAAGACCAATTGAAGTTTTTTTCCAGAAGCAGACTTCAGTAGAAAATCTTCTGAAGACAAAAGGGCCAAACAGCTTTTACGATTCAGTTGAAAACAGAAAAGAATGCTGTTTTATTCGAAAAGTGGTTCCGTTAAAAAAAGCTTTAGCAGGAAATTCAGTTTGGATTACAGGTTTAAGAGCAGAACAATCAGAAAACAGACAAGATTTAAACTTGTTTGAATACGACGGAAACTTCGAAATCATCAAATTCAATCCGTTATTAAAATGGACTTTGGAAGAAGTTGAAACGTATCTGTCAGAAAACAATGTTCCTCAAAATGCATTGCACAAACAAGGTTTCGTAAGTATTGGATGTGCACCTTGTACAAGAGCAATTTTCCCTGGAGAAGATATCAGAGCCGGAAGATGGTGGTGGGAATCAAGCCATAAAGAGTGTGGACTTCATAGTGCTAAGAAAGAGTAAGTCTAGATTTTTAGAAACAAGATACAAGAAGCAAGAAAATAGAGAATTTAGATTTAAAGTTCCGAAGGAGCGATTCATATTGTAGCGCCGGATTTTAATCCGGGAAGATGTGGTAAAATAAATAGATTTTATCCGTTGAAGAGAGAATAAAGAAAATAGAATAAAGAGTGGAGATTTTTAGATCAGGCAACCTGAAACCTAAAACTTGAAACTAAAAAATATCAAACAAAAAAACAATGAGTTCAGTATTAAAAACAAACGCTTTAGAGAGTGAAGCGATATACATTTTCAGAGAAGTAATTTCACAGTTTGACAAACCGGTTTTACTTTTCTCAGGAGGAAAAGATTCTATTACCTTGGTGCGTTTAGCGCAAAAGGCATTTTTCCCTGCTAAGATTCCGTTTCCTCTATTACACGTTGATACAGGACATAATTTCCCTGAAACCATTGCTTTCAGAGATAAATTGGTAGAAGAATTAGGTTTAGAGTTGATCGTTCGTAATGTTCAGGATGCTATTGATGAAGGAAAAGTGGTTGAAGAAACAGGGAAATATTCTAGTAGAAACAGCTTGCAGACTACAACACTTTTGGATGCAATTGAAGAATTTAAGTTTGATGCTTGTATTGGTGGTGCGCGTCGTGACGAAGAAAAAGCAAGAGCGAAAGAACGTATTTTCTCTGTTCGTGATGATTTTGGACAATGGGACGAAAAAAATCAGAGACCTGAATTGTTTGATATTTTAAATGGAAAAATAGAAAATGGACAAAACGTTCGTGTTTTCCCAATTTCAAACTGGACAGAATTAGATGTTTGGAGTTATATCGAGAAAGAAAAAATCGAGATTCCGTCAATCTATTTCTCACATAAAAGAAAAGTTTTTTTGAGAGACGGTTTAATCTGGTCGCATTCTCCTTTTGTGTACCAAGAAGAAGACGAACAAATCGAAGAAAGAATTGTTCGCTTCAGAACCGTTGGAGATATGAGCTGTACGGCAGCAGTTGAATCTTACGCGAGCAACAATTGAAGAAGTAGTTGGAGAGATCAGATCATCAACGATTTCTGAAAGAGGAGCCAGAATCGATGACAAACGTTCTGAAGTCGCAATGGAAAAGAGAAAACAACAAGGGTACTTTTAATAATTGTTAATTATGAATTGTTAATGCAATTCGGGACGGAACTTTAGAAGTAAAAATCAAGAAAACAAAAACATACAGATTTAAATTTTAGTTCAAAGGCAAGCAACTTGAAACTTGAAACCTGAAACAAAAAAATTAAACCTGAAACAAAATATTACAGAATGGACGTTTTAAAAATAGCAACAGCAGGAAGTGTAGATGACGGAAAAAGTACTTTGATCGGGAGATTATTGTACGATACAAAATCATTGACGACTGATAAGATAGAAGCAATCGAAAAAAGCAGTAAACAAAAAGGATACGATTACCTTGATTTTTCTTTAGCAACTGATGGTTTAGTGGCAGAAAGAGAGCAAGGAATTACGATTGATGTTGCGCATATTTATTTTTCGACTGCAAAGAAAAGTTACATTATTGCCGATACCCGGGTCACGTAGAATATACAAGAAACATGGTTACAGGGGCTTCGACTTCTCAGGTTTCTATCATTTTAATTGATGCCAGAAAAGGAGTTATCGAGCAGACTTACCGTCACTTTTTTATCAATAATTTATTGAGAGTAAAAGAGGTAATCGTAGCGATAAACAAAATGGATTTAGTTGATTATTCAGAAGAAGTTTTCAATAAAATCAAAGCTGATTTCCAAGCATTAAATGCAAAAAGTACTTTCAAAGAGCAAAACGTAAGTTATATTCCGTTAAGCGCAATCAACGGTGGAAACGTTGTTGATAAATCTGAAAACATGCCTTGGTATGATGGTCAAACGGTATTGGAACATTTGGAAGGATTACATGCTTCGGATGTTTTTGAAGCAGGAAAAGCACGTTTTTCGGTTCAAACCGTGATTCGTCCAAAAACGGAAGAATACCACGATTTTAGAGGTTACGCAGGAAAATTATACGGAAACTCCATTAAAGTTGGAGATGCTGTAACAGTTCTTCCTTCTTTAACAGAGTCAAAAGTATCTAAAATTCACTTTTTCGATAAAACATTTGACGAAGCTGTTGCAGGTTCTTCAATTACAATCGAATTAGAAAATGACATCAATGTAACAAGAGGCGATATGATTGTAAAATCAGACGAGCTTCCAAAAATTGAAAAAGATATTACCACAACAGTTTGCTGGATGGACAGTAAAAAACTGGTTCGGGAACTAAATATTTGGTGCAACACAATACAAATAGAGTTTTAGCAAAAGTAGAAAGCATTAAAAATACAATTGCAACAGATTACTCAGGAACAACAGAAGCTTCTCAATTGGCAATTAACGAAATTGGAGAAGTAACGATCAAATTAAGCAAACCGTTATATTTTGATTCATACAACGAAAACAAATCAAACGGAGCTTTCATCTTAATTGATACAGCAACAAACACAACAGCAGGAGTAGGATTCATTCGCTAGTTGATAGTTGATGGTTTTTGGTTGATAGTTATCTGCCAGCAAACCAACAACCAGCAACTGACAACCAACAACTAAAGAGAAATGGAAAGTTTTAGAACAGAAATAGAAAATCCGGTAGTTCAGAAGGAGATTATCGAATTAGAAAAAAAGATTCATTTATTCCGTGGAGGAAAAATTGATGATGAGCGTTTTCGTAGTCTTCGTTTAGCGCGTGGAATCTACGGTCAACGTCAGGAAGGCGTTCAAATGATTCGTATCAAATTGCCTTATGGTAAAGTGACCAGCGAGCAATTAGTGCGTATCACACAAGTTTCTGATGAATATTCTACAGGACGTTTGCACATTACAACGCGTCAGGATATCCAGATTCACTATGTGAGTTTGGACAGAACACCAGAACTTTGGGCAGATTTGGCTAAAGACGATATCACGCTTCGTGAAGCTTGTGGAAACACGGTTAGAAATATTACAGGAAGCGAATTGGCTGGAGTTGACATAAACGAACCATTTGATGTTTCGCCTTATGCACATGGACTTTTTCAATATTTGTTAAGAAATCCAATCTGTCAGGAAATGGGACGTAAATTCAAAATTTCGTTCTCTTCTTCAGACGAAGATACGGCTTTGAGTTATTTGCATGATTTAGGATTTATTCCGAAAATTAAAGACGGACAAAAAGGTTTCAAAATCATGTTTGGTGGAGGTTTAGGATCTCAGCCAGCACACGCCGAATTGCTTTCAGAATTCGTTCCGGTAAACGAAATCATTCCAACAGCAGAAGGAATCATTCGTATTTTCGACAGATACGGAGAACGTGCTAAAAGAATGAAAGCGCGTATGAAATTCTTAATCAAAGAAATGGGAAGAGATGTTTTCCTTGATTTGGTTGAGCAAGAGAAAAAAGCCATCGCTTTTGAAACATACGAAATTGATACAACTGCTTTTGATGGCCCAATTCCAGAGCCATTATTAGAAGTTCCGCAAGTTACAATCGAAGATACAAAAGCGTATGAAGCGTGGAAAAATTCGAATGTAATCAAACAGAAACAAGACGGCTATTATGCTATCGGAATCAAAGTTTTATTAGGAGATTTTTATACTGATAAAGCACGATTATTAGTCGCTTTAATTAAAAATTACGGAGCAAATGAATTACGTTTTTCATTGCGTCAAAATATTGTAATACGTCACATAAAAGAAGAGAATCTTCCTTTCTTTTATCAAGAATTAGCCAAACTTGACTTTGTTCAATTAGGATATAATTCAGTTGGAGATATTACGGCATGTCCGGGTACAGATACTTGCAACTTGGGGATTGCAAGTAGTACCGGTATTGCAGAAGAATTAGAAAGGGTTTTAAGTGCTGAATATCCACAGTATTTAAACAACCGCGAAATTGAAATTAAAATTTCAGGTTGTATGAATGCTTGCGGACAGCACAATATGTCTGCAATTGGATTCCAGGGAATGTCTATCAACTCAGGAAAACTAGTAGCTCCGGCTTTGCAAGTTTTATTGGGTGGAGGAAGATTAGGAAATGGCGCTGGACGTTTTGCTGATAAAGTAATTAAAGTGCCTAGTCGTAGAGGTCCAGATGCGTTGCGTACCATTTTAAATGATTTTGATGCCAACGGAAGCGGACAAAAATTCCTTGATTATTATGATACAAAAGGAGAGAAATATTTCTACGAAATCTTAAAACCTTTCGCAGATGTAACCAATTTAACAGAAGCTGATTTTGTAGATTGGGGTAACGCAGACAATTACGTAAAAGCAGTTGGAGTTGGAGAATGTGCCGGAGTTGTGATCGATTTAGTGGCGACATTATTGTTTGAAGCTAAAGAGAAATTGATTTTGGCTCAGGAATCTTTCGATGAGAAAAAATGGTCAGATGCAATTTACCATGCATATGCAGGATTTGTAAACGGTGCAAAAGCATTGTTATTGGCAGAAAACCAAAAAACAAATCACCACGCAGGAATCGTAGACTTGTTTGACACTGTTTTTATTGACACAAATAAAATAGAATTGAACTCAACTTTTAAAGACTTGGTTTACCAAATCAATAAAAATGAACCGTCTGAAGCTTTCGCTAAAGGTTACATTGCGCAAGCAACTGTTTTCTTTGATAAAATCGAAACTTTCAGAGCACAGGAATTAGCAAATGCATAATATAAAACCCAAAATAACTTTAGTCGGTGCAGGTCCGGGCGATCCCGATTTACTGACGCTCAAAGCTGTAAAGGCATTGGCTGAAGCTAATGTGGTTTTATACGACGCTTTGGCCAACGAAGAAATTCTGGATTACGCACCAAAAAATGCGATTCGGATTTTTGTTGGAAAAAGAATCGGAAATCATGCTTACACGCAAGATCAAATCAATCAGTTGATTGTGGATAATGCTTTAACATACGGAAACGTAGTAAGATTAAAAGGTGGAGATCCGTTTATTTTTGGAAGAGGCGGAGAAGAAATTGATTTTGCAGAAAGTTTCGGAATTGAAACTATCGTAGTTCCTGGAATTTCATCAGTAGTTGCCGTTCCAGCAAGTCAGGGAATTTCGATTACAAAAAGAGGAGTTTCAGAAAGCTTTTGGGCAATTACGGGAACAACTTCTGATAGAAAATTATCTTCAGATGTAGCTTTGGCGGCACAATCATCTGCGACAGTTGTGATCTTGATGGGAATGCACAAATTGCCTCAAATAATCGATTTGTTTCAAAAGAAGATAAAGGAAATTTACCCGTTGCAATCATCCAAAACGGAACAACAGCAGAAGAAAAAGTAGGTGTAGGAACTGTAGATTCGATTCTAAACATTGTAAAAGAAAAAGAATTAGGTTCACCGGCTATTATTGTTTTAGGCGAAGTTGTCAGAGAAAGCAATAAACTGAAAGGATTTTACGAAGAATTTCTATCAAAAGAAACCATTCATTAGAATTATATGTTCCGTTAGGAACAATTCGTTGGTAAATCATCTAATTTTGTTTAGATGAAAAAAGATTAAAATGGAACAAAACGAATTATATCCAATATTTCTAAAGCTTCACAATTTAAATGTCTTGATTGTAGGTGGAGGAAATGTAGGTCTGGAAAAGCTTTCTTTCTTGCTAAAATCAAGTCCGAATGCTAATGTTGAGGTAGTTGCACCTGATTTTCATTTAGAAATTAAGGTTTTAGCAGAAAAACATCCTTCAATTAAATTGACGGAAAAAAAGTTCAAAAAGAAAATGCTCAAAAAGCGTCACATGGTAATTGCCTGCACAGACGATTTGAAAGTAAATAAAAGGGTTTACGATTTAGCCAGAAAGCGTTATTTGATTTGCAACATTGCCGATACGCCAGATTTATGTGATTATTATTTGGGCGGAATCGTCACGAAAGGAAACGTAAAAATCGCCATTTCAACAAATGGAAAATCGCCAACAACAGCAAAGAGATTGCGCGAGTTTTTTGAAGAAGTAATTCCTGAAGATATCAATCAAATGGTTGAGAATCTGAATGAATATCGAAAGACCCTAAAAGGTAATTTTGAAGAAAAGGTTAAAAGAATGAATGAGATTACCTCTTCATTAAAAAATAAAGAGTAAAAAAGTTTGGGAAAGAAATTAATGATAAAAATCATTGAAAGTACAAGGATTTATTCGTTTCTTTGCGTTATTAAGAATGATTATAAACAACAACATAATGATTAAAACAGATATACTTATAATTGGAGCAGGCCCAACAGGTTTATTTGCCGTATTCGAGGCAGGATTGTTAAAATTAAAATGCCACATTTTAGATGCTCTTCCACAACCAGGAGGACAGCTATCAGAGTTATATCCAAAAAAACCAATTTATGATATTCCTGGATTTCCAGAAGTATTGGCAGGAGATTTAGTTGACGGATTAATGGAGCAAATCAAACAATTTGAGCCAGGATTTACTTTAGGAGAACGTGCTGAAACAGTTGAAAAGCAAGAAGACGGAACATTCATTGTAACATCAAACAAAGGAACTAAATTCCATGCACCAGTTATTGCAATCGCGGGAGGTTTAGGAAGTTTTGAGCCTCGTAAACCACTTATCGAAGATATCGAGTTTTATGAAGATAAAGGAGTAAAATACTTCATCAAAAATCCTGAGAAATTCAGAGATAAAAGAGTTGTAATTGCAGGAGGAGGAGATTCAGCATTAGACTGGTCAATTTTCTTAGCAAATGTAGCTTCAGAAGTAACTTTAATTCACAGAAGAAACGAATTTAGAGGTGCTTTAGATTCTGTAGAAAAAGTACAGGAATTAAAATCAGCTGGAAAAATCAAATTGATCACGCCAGCTGAGGTTATCGGAATCAATGGAGCAGAGCACGTAGAGTCATTAGACATCGAAGAAAACGGAGCACACCGTAAAATCGACTGTGACTATTTCATCCCACTTTTCGGATTAACACCAAAATTAGGTCCAATTGGAGACTGGGGATTAGAAATCGAGAAAAACGCCATCAAAGTAAACAATGCATTAGATTACCAAACTAACATTCCGGGAATCTTCGCCATTGGAGACGTAAATACATATCCAGGAAAATTAAAGTTAATCCTTTGCGGTTTCCACGAAGCAACTTTAATGTGTCAAGTCGCTTACTCAATCATCAACCCAGGTAAAAAATACGTATTGAAATATACAACAGTTTCTGGTGTAGACGGTTTCGACGGAACTCGTAAAGAAGCGCCGAAAGCGGTTGTTAAGGCGATTGTCTAAGTTGCTAAGATTCTGAGATACTAAGACTCTAAGATTTATTATATAGAAAGCTCAAACTTTTAGTTTGGGCTTTTTTATTGAACAGAATTTTAAACTCAGTATCTTAGTAACTCAGAATCTTAGAATCTAAATATATGGCTTTCGAAGAAGATAATGCGAAGAGAATTAGAACGTTTCTCCAATATAAAGAAGCAGACTTTTTTGAAAAGAAAATGTTTGGTGGTATTGTTTTCATGGTAGATAACAAATTATGCTGTGGAACTCGTTTAGATAAAAAAGTTGGAGAAAATCTATTGCTATGCAGAATAGATGATTCGGCTTATTTAGAGGCCATAGAAAGAGATGATGTGTTACCAATGCCTAACGCAGAAAAGCCAATGAAAAACTATGTTTTTATTACCGAAATTGGCTGGACAAGAAATCAGGATATGGAGTATTGGCTTCAACTTTGTTTAGATTTTAATCCTATTGCAAAAGCAAGTAAAAAGAAACAATGATAGCTTCAAGAATTTAGCAATATATTCTTAAACCAAATAAAACATAATTAGATTTCTAAACTTAGAATCTCAGTATCTTAGCCTCTCAGCAACTTCAAAAAAAACATTTGCAAATCGAAACCCTATTTCATACCTTTGCACTGTTCTTAAAATTATTGTTCGTTATCACGAAAGGCGGAGGGATAGACCCGATGAAACCTTAGCAACCCTTTACCATAAAGAAGGTGCTAAATTCTACTTTATACGACATTTTCCAGTATTAAAGATAGATAACACAAATACACACTCGTATTTCTCAAAACTTTTCTCGATAACATATAATATTTACTGAAACAGATTCTGTATCAGGAGCGAATCATTGGCGCATTTTTGCAGTCAATAGTTCCCGCTTTACGTTGCAATCATTTTGCTTTTTAAAGAAAAAAGCAAAATAATTTCCACTTCAATCGGGGCTAATGAGCCGGCAATAGTGCACTTTTGGAATTAATGCGAAAAAAATATCCGAAGCAAACCTAACAGGTTTAAACTTCACAATCATAATA